>JBCCCO010000005.1:0-68977 GCA_039033475.1 Pseudomonadota bacterium
CGGCATTGTTGAGGAGAAAGTCGTCACCTAGATCGCACATGGTTTCGTGGTGTGCGTTCCTGCTCGATATCCTCGTTTTCGCCGTTCATGCTTTGGGCGTTAAAGAGGCTAGTCTTCGCAATGACTATAATTTAAAAAATACTGGCGATACGCGCGCTGTTATGGCATGTCATACAAAAAGAATTCCATAGAATGACATTGTTGATTACATGAGAAAGACTTTTCAAGCTGTAATCTTAATTTTACGTAATGTCGATGTTAGAAAACATTGGAGATTGTAACATGACAGTTAAAGTTGCTATTAATGGGTTTGGGCGCATCGGGCGCAATATCATGCGTGCCATTGTTGAATCCGGACGGACGGACCTTGAAGTTGTCGCTATCAATGATTTGACCTCAGCGCAAACGCTGGCCCATCTTTTTAAATACGATTCTATTCATGGACCGTTTGCGGGTGAAGTTTCCATTGAAAATGATATGATCAACATCAATGGTGGTGATATTCGAGTTTTTTCTGAACGTGATCCTGCCGCTCTTCCCTGGAGAGACTTGGGTGTTGATGTGGCGCTTGAGTGCACTGGTTTTTTCACTGAAAAAAGTAAAGCAAATGCTCATTTGGAAGCCGGTGCAAAACGGGTTTTGATTTCCGCACCTGGTAAAGAAGCTGATATGACAATCGTTTATGGTGTGAATCATGATCAGCTCAAGGCTGAGCACAAAATCGTTTCAAATGCATCCTGTACAACAAATTGCTTGGCTCCGGTTGCAAAAGTTTTGCAAGAATTATGTGGTATTGCCCAAGGGTATATGACAACCATTCATGCTTACACGAGTGATCAATGCATCTTAGATGCGCCGCATAAAGATTTGAGGCGTGCACGGGCTGCTGCCTTGTCTATGATTCCGACGTCAACAGGGGCTGCAAAAGCCGTTGGTTTGGTGCTTCCTGAACTGGCTGGCAAACTGGATGGAACCGCAATTCGGGTCCCTACGCCAAATGTTTCGATGATTGATTTAACGTTTCTTCCGGGACGAGAAACATCTGTTGATGACATTAATAATGCTATGAAACATGCTTCTCAGGCATCTCTTAAGGGTGTTCTTGGGTATGTGGATGCGCCTTTGGTTTCAACGGATTTTAATCACAATCCTTATTCTTCTTCTTTTGATGCGACCCAAACGCAAATCGTTGATGGCCGCTTGGCGCGTGTGCTCTCATGGTATGATAATGAATGGGGGTTTTCGAACCGGATGTGTGATACCGCTGTTGCATTAGGGACTTTAGATTGATCACGATAGACTAATCACTATTTTCATATCCAAATATATCAGGAATTAAAGAGGTTGTTATGACAGAGCAATTGGAAAGCGTTGCATATGCGTTGGTTGATGACGGTAAAGGCATTCTTGCTGCCGATGAGAGTTTCGGTACCATAAAAAAGCGATTTGATCAGATTAATGTGGACTCCACAGAAGATGCACGCCGCGATTATCGTGAACTTTTGTTTCGCTCTGAAGAGGCAATGACGAAATATATTTCAGGTGTGATTTTGTTTGATGAGACCATTCGACAAAATGCAAAAGATGGTACTCCGCTTGTAGATTTAATCACGGGTGCAGGGTCTATTCCTGGAATTAAGGTTGATGCTGGGGCCAAGCAGCTTGCTGGAAGTTTAGGAGAAAAAGTAACTGAGGGGCTTGATGGTTTGCGCGAGCGCTTTGCCGAATATTATGACCTTGGGGCCCGTTTTTCTAAATGGCGTGCTGTTATTACCATTGGTGAGCGCATTCCCAGTCACGCGTGTTTGAAAGCGAATTCTCATGCGCTCGCTCGTTATGCTGCTCTTGCGCAAGAAGCGAATATTGTTCCTATTGTTGAGCCCGAAGTGCTCATGGATGGATTGCACGATATAGATGAGTGTCTTGAAGTGACAGAAGCGGCCTTAAAATCTTTATTTGATGAGCTTTATGACCAGGATGTTTATTTGGAGGGCATAGTTTTAAAACCAAATATGGTGATTTCAGGTGCGCAAAGTGAGAGCCAAGCTAGTGTTGAAGAAATTGCAGAACAAACCGTTTTGTGTTTGATGCGCACCGTTCCGGCTGCTGTTCCAGGGATTTGTTTTCTATCTGGAGGGCAAAGCGAAGAGCAAGCTACGCAGAACCTATCAATGATGAATGCGGTTTATGATACGCCTTGGGCTTTAACCTTTTCTTATGGCCGAGCTTTACAACAGGCTGCCCTTAAAGCCTGGCAGGGGCGTGAAGAAAATGTAGCTGCTGCTCAGGCTGCATTTACACACCGGGCAAGAATGAATAGCTTAGCTGCACTTGGAAAATGGGCTCCTGAGCTTGAGAATGCGGCTTAGTTACTTGTTTTTATAAGCTATTTTGTGATGTGTGAGCTTTATTTAAAGTTACCCCGGCTTTTAACACGCGGTGTTTTGCAAGACCTTCGTGAAGTTTTCGCAAAAATAGACATTGCTTGTATCTTAATGCAATTGCCTGATGGTCATGATACCGCTGAGAGCATAGATGCTGCTTTGGCATCTGATTTTAGAGCGTTGTGTCATGACCATAATACAGCCTTACTTGTAGAAAATGATCTGTTTTTTGCTGGGCAAATTGGTGCTGATGGTATTCATTTTAGCACTGATATTTTGCAGCATGTTGAAAATTTTGATGATCTTCAAAAGCGATCTCGCAAGGACTTGATGTTTGGGGGCTTCTGCACCGATCGTCATGAAGCTTTAATGTGTGGTGAGAAAGGGTTTGATTACGTTGCCTTTTCTATTGCTCAAGATGCCAACGATAAGGATGGGTCCTATCTCAAATGGTGGTTAGACTTGGTTGAGCTGCCCTGTGTGGCTTGGGATGTTGGGACACATGAGGATATCAAAAAGTGCTTTGCCATTGGCGTTGATTTTATAGGTCTGGATCTTGCATTATTGGATGTTTATATCTCAGCTAAAACTTAGAATACATTTTTTGTCTTGTATGTTTGCGATTACCAATAGTTTCATGTCAAATATTTTGATTGTTTTGTCCCAGTTTCGGTCTACGCTCGTGTGGGTTTACCACCCAACCTGCAAATGTATCTTTATATTTTTAGCTATTTTTTTCGTATTGTTTCAACCTCTTGCCTTTGCCAATACCCCTCCAGATCCAGCTTATGATGCCTTTGATCGCGGGCTTTATCTTAAAGCACTTAAAGAGGCGAAAAAAGCCTCTCAACGCGGGGAAGCGCAAGCCAATACACTCGTTGGCCGTATCTACCAAGAAGGGCTTGGGGTTGCGCAAGACCTCCCTGAAGCGATTAAATGGTATCAAAAAGGAGCTGGTCAGGGGGATACAGATTCCCAATTTGCGCTTGGTATGTTGTTGCTCAAGGGTGATGGAATTCCGCGCGATGCCAAATTAGCAGCTGATTTTTTTGAAGAGGCGGCCCGCAAAGGTCATGTGGAAGCTCAATACAATATTGCGCTTATCTATACCCAAGGATTGGGACGTAAAGAAAATTTAGAGAAAGCTGTCAACTATATGAAACAGGCAGCTGAAAAGAATAATGCCAAAGCCCAATATGACCTGGGTACATTTTATAGCACTGGCCTTGGAGTGAAAAAGAATTTTGAGAAAGCTGTTTTTTGGACTGCAAAAGCTGCACAGCTTGGTTTGCATGAGGCTCAGCTTGAATATGCTATTATGCTATTCAAAGGACGAGGTGTTCAAAAAGACGTTGTGCAAGCTGTTCGCTTTTTTCGAATGGCGGCTTATAAAAATAACCCCATTGCACAAAACAGATTGGCGCGACTTTATCTTTATGGCGTTGGTATCGAACCCAATATGATTGAAGCTGCAAAATGGCATTTGCTTGCTCGCAAACGCGGCGTGTCTGATGGAAAACTCGATAAATTGCTGTTTCGCTTAACACAGGAAGAACGAGAGTTAGCTGAAAAAGCTGCAAACTCATTTGTTGAACAAAGCGACGTGCAGTAAGTTCAGTCGGATTGAGGGGCTTGGTGTTTAAAACGCCTTTTTCTTAATCCTACTGGGATTACATAAAAACCATGTTATCTTTGTCCGCGTTCTCCAAAGAGGGCTGTTCCTACTCGGATATAAGTTGCGCCAAATTGAATGGCGGTTTCATAGTCTGCGCTCATGCCCATACTAAGTTCTTTCAAACCTAAGGCTGATGCTTTTTTTGCCAGTAAAGCAAAGTGGAGAGCTGGTTCTTCTTCCATGGGAGGGATACACATCAGACCTGCGATTGGCAAGCGTAAGTCGTGCTGGCAATATTCCACAAATTCATCGAGTTGTTCGGTGGCGATGCCTGCTTTTTGCGGCTCTTCTCCGGTATTGACCTGAATAAAAAGTTTGAGCTGTTTGTCTTGGGTTTCCATTTGGTCTTTGATGGTCTTGGCAATTTTGGACCGGTCAACTGTATGGATGACATCAAAAAGGGCTACGGCCTCTTTGGTTTTGTTTGATTGTAATGGGCCAATGAGATGCAATTCAACACCTGGGTATGTTGCTTTAAGTTGCGGCCATTTTTTTTGCGCTTCTTGTACTCGATTTTCCCCAAAGATGCGATGACCAGCTTCAAGCAGCGGCGTAATGGAGTTTTCATCTTGGGTTTTGGAGACCGCAATAAGGTTTATGTCATCTGGCGGGCGTTTTATAAGGTGGGCTGCTTGTGCAATTTTTTGTTTGATATCATGCAAACGATGTTGGTTTTTTTCTGTAGGGGGCATAAACAGCACGTGTGCTTTTGTTGGATTTGCTGGTAAATGTTGAATTCTTAATGCAATTGTCTATAAGAGATAATTAGTAATTGCCACATTTTTTGTGGCTTGTTTTATAAAATAATAATCAGAACATCTGAAAGTCGGTTGATCTAGAGAATTGCTATGACAAGTGAACGTTATAATGCCCCTGACCGGGAAGCCCATTGGCAAAAAGTTTGGGACAAGGAAGAAACATTTGTTGTCGATAATGCAGATGTCATAGCAGATCAAACACATCCCAAATGTTATGTTCTTGAAATGTTTCCCTACCCTTCAGGGCGGATTCACATGGGGCATGTGCGCAACTATGCTATGGGCGATGTGGTTGCGCGCTATAAACGGGCTAAAGGCTTTCATGTGCTGCACCCTATGGGGTGGGATGCTTTTGGAATGCCTGCTGAAAACGCTGCTATGCAACATAATGTGCACCCGGCATCTTGGACTTATGAGAATATTGCAACGATGCGTGGGCAGCTTAAATCCATGGGGTTATCGCTTGACTGGAGCAGAGAGTTTGCAACCTGTGATGTCGAGTATTACGAACAACAGCAACGTTTGTTTTTGGACATGCTGGATAAGGGGCTGGCTTATCGCAAAAAAAGCAAGGTGAATTGGGACCCTGTTGACCACACGGTTCTTGCAAACGAGCAAGTCATTGATGGCAAAGGATGGCGTTCTGGGGCACCCGTTGAGCAGCGAGAACTGACTCAATGGTTTTTTAAAATCACTGATTATGCCGAGGATTTGATTGAAGCCCTTGATGCACTTAAAGATTGGCCGGATGAAGTTTGTCTGATGCAGCATAACTGGATTGGGCGCTCGCATGGCCTATTAATGCGTTTTGAACTGCAAGGCGTTAACCTTCCTGATGACTTTTCAGTTTTGGAAATTTATACGACCCGGCCTGATACCATTTTTGGGGCTAGCTTTTGTGCGATTTCGCCTGAGCATCCGCTTGCCACCACTCTTGCTGAAGAGAATAAAGAGCTGGATGCGTTTATCAAAGACTGTCAGCGATTGGGCACCAGTGAAGAAGATATAGAGCGGGCTGAAAAGAAGGGGTATGATACTGGACTTGTTGCAAAGCATCCCTTTAAAGATGGTGAAGTTCTTCCTGTTTATGTTGCTAATTTCATACTTATGGGATATGGCACTGGAGCTATTTTTGGATGTCCTGCCCATGATCAGCGCGATTTAGATTTTGCTAGGAAGTATGATCTTGATGTTACCCCTGTTGTCCTGCCTGATGGGATGGATCAGGAGTCATTTTTTGTAGATCAGGAGGCTTATACCGGTCTTGGCTCCGTTATTAACTCAGATTTTCTCAATGGTCTTGATATTCAGGACGCAAAAAATGAAATCTCCAAGCGGGCTAAAGATAAGAGAATTGGTGAGCGGCAAGTGAACTATCGCCTACGTGATTGGGGGATTTCACGGCAACGTTATTGGGGGTGTCCGATCCCTATCATTCATTGTGATCAGTGTGGTGCCGTACCTGTACCTGATGAGGATTTACCCGTGCGATTGCCTGATGACGTTCGCTTTGATAAGCCTGGTAACCCGCTTGATCATCACCCAACTTGGAAGCATGTGGCATGTCCAAGGTGTGGAAATAAAGCGCTGCGCGAGACAGATACCTGCGATACGTTTGTTGACTCTTCATGGTATTTTGCACGGTTTTGTGCTCCTAAAGCAGAAACTCCAACAGATAAAGCGGCTGCAAATTATTGGCTTCCTGTTGATCAATATATCGGGGGTATTGAGCATGCGATTTTGCACCTGTTGTATTCACGATTTTTCACCCGGGCCATGCAAGCGACCGATCATCTTGATCTGAAAGAGCCTTTTGCCCGGCTGTTTACGCAAGGAATGGTCAATCACGAAACCTATCAATTGAATGATGGCACCTGGCTTAATCCAAATGATGTGCGCATTGAAACTAATGGCAATGATCGTCTGGCTTGTCATATTTCAACTGGGGCACCAGTTGTGATTGGACCTGTCCGCAAGATGTCAAAATCAAAAATGAATGTGATTGATCCTGATGACATTATTGGACATTACGGTGCTGATACGGCGCGGTGGTTTATGCTTTCAGATTCCCCCCCTGAGCGTGATGTGCAATGGACAGAAGCTGGCGTTGAAGGGGCCGGGCGTTTTGTGCAACGGCTTTGGCGGCTGATTGATGAAGCGGCAGAGCTGGTTTGTCCAATTGATTCACAAAAACCTACAAGCTTTTCTGATATGGCTTTAGATTTGCGGCGAGCTGCGCATCGTGCGCTTGATAAGACGTCTCAGGATATTGAAGCTTTACGTTTTAATCGCGCGGTTGCCAATGTCTATGATTTTGCCAATACACTTGGTAGTGCCATTCAAGAGTGTAAGAAACACACGCAAAATTCGTCTTCCTCTGATATGAAATGGTGTTTAAAAGAGGCCTGTGACTTTATTATTTTTATGTTTGGCCCAATGATGCCACATTTGGCTGAAGAATGTTGGATCAGACTTGATCATGGTGGTTTATTTTCTGATCAACCTTGGCCGGATGTTGAAAATTCTTTATTAAGAGATGAAACCGTGACAATAGCGGTACAGGTGAATGGAAAACGACGTGATGAGCTTACTATTTCATGCGATGCAAGCAAAGAAATGGTTGAGGCTGAAGCCTTAAAGTTGGATAATGTCGCTCGAGCCGTTGGTGAACGTCAAATAAAAAAAGTTATTGTGGTGCCAAAAAGGATTGTAAATGTTGTTGTTTAATTCTACGCAGAACGTTTCTTTTAAGCGGATATCTAAAGTTGTTACGATATTGGCACTTACACTCATCGGGCCTATACTTGCAGGATGTTCTTTTCAACCGCTTTATGGCAGCAATTCACATGGTGAGAATGTTAATGAAGCTTTGAAGGCAGTTCAGATCCCCATCATACCTGGTCGTGTTGGGCAACGCGTTCGTAATGAGTTGATCTATCAAGTTACCAATGGTGGTTCACCTCTCGCTTCTAAATATCGGCTTAATTTAATTCTACGCGAATCTGAGATTGCTGCTTTGGTGACAACTTCTGGTGATTCACAGGGACAAATTTATCGTTTGGAAGCTCAATTTTCGCTTGTGCGTTTGAGTGACAACCAAGTTGTTTTTGAGGGAAAAAGTCATTCCCGTGCCGCTTACGATAAAAGCTTTTTGGATGATGCTGGCAACCAAGTGAATTCTATTTTTGGTAATGTTCGGGCGCGTATTGATGCTGAAAACAGGGCCTCACGCGTTATTGCTGAAGAATTAAAAGTTCGTCTGGCCACCTATCTCTCAACCTCTGCTTAAAAGGCCTTATGCCTTATGGCTGCCCTTTCCGCTGCCAAAGTACACTCTTTTGTTCAATCTCCTGATTTTTCTCTACATGCTTTTTTGATTTATGGGCAGGATCCTGGCTTGGTTCAAGAATACAGTATAGCTTTATCTCAAAAGCTGGCCCATGTCTCTCAAGATATTGGCGAAATTATTTTTCTTGATGATAATGATATTTCCAATAATCCTGACAAACTCAGCCTTGAAATTGATATTGTTCCAATGTTTGGCGGCCAAAAGGTTGTTCGGGCGCGCACTGGTTTGCGTCTTAATGCAAGCTTATTAGAGCCTTTGATTCACAGCACAATGCAAAGCTATCTCGTTGTTGAGGCTGGTGATCTCAAAAAAAATGCCAAGCTAAGAACCCTTTTTGAAAAAAATAGTCATGCCATGGCACTTCCTTGTTACGGGGATGATAGCAAAGCTTTGCTGAGCCTTATTGATGATGAATTCTCACAAAGCAATATGACATTTGCTGTGAATGCCAAACAACATTTGCAAGATCAATTGGGTGCAGACAGGGCTTTATCTCGAGCAGAGTTAAAAAAACTTCTGTTATATGCTCATGGGCAAAACGAAATTACGATTGAAGATATTGATGCTGTTATTGGGGATGCCGCCGCTCTTTCGTTAGAGCAGATTATTTATGCTTGCGGGCTTGGGGATATTGATGCTGCTCTTTCCCACTTTGATCGGGCATTGGATGCAGGACATTCTCCCCAAAGTGTGCTGTTTTTTTTGAATAAACATTTTACCCAACTTCATCACGTGCGTGGACAGGTCGATCGCGGAGATAGCTTGGATGTAATTGTTAGAAGACTGCGCCCTCCTGTTCACTTTAAGAGGCAAAATGACTTTAAAAGGCAGTGTTCTTCTTGGTCGCAAAAACAACTTTTTATGGCTCTTGATCTTATTACGCAAACCACCGTGCGGTGCCGTGGGAAAATGGCTTCTTATGGAAGTCTGGAGCGGATTTTTATTGAACGGTTGTTGCTAAACCTTGGCCGGATGGGGAGACGGTGAGGGGTTTGAGTGATTGTAGTCCTTTATGGACTTTAGAGATTCCCGCTTTCGCGGGAATGACAATGGAGAGGTTTGGTATTAAAAATGCGCTTTTCTTAATCCTACCAGGGTTATAAGCTAAAATCTGCATTGTTTATGTGATTAACGTTACAGAGATCCTAGCTTTCGCTGGGATGACGCAGCATTTAGAACTCTAATTACGCCATTAACAATCGATCTCTGACAGCCTCAAGCTGTTCTAAACTGCGGTATTTTATGCGCAATTCACCACTTTCTCCTGAGCTAGGATTGATGGTTACGCTTAAACCCAAAGCATCTGACAGCTCTTGCTCAACGGCTCTGGTATCTGCGTCTTTTTCTTTTTTGGGTTTAACCAAGCGATCTTGTTTACCCTGAATTAACGCTTCAACTTCACGGACATTGAGCCCTTTGGCCATAATCTTTTCAGCTAATTCTTCTGCATTTTCCTGACCTATCAAAGCTCTGGCATGGCCTGCGCTAAGCTTGCTCTCACGGACCATATCCTGAACTGTCTGAGGTAGCTTTAAAAGGCGCATGGTATTGGCCAGATGGCTACGGCTTTTGCCTATAATTCTGGAGAGATCTTCTTGAGTGTATGAATATTCATCAATTAGCTCTTTGTAGCCGCCGGCTTCCTCAATGGGATTTAGATCACTGCGCTGCACGTTTTCAATAATGGCAACTTCAAGCAGTTCTTTGTCATTTAAATCACGAATAATCACTGGAAGAGTGTGCAAACCAGCAAGTTGAGATGCACGCCACCGACGTTCGCCTGCAACAATTTCATAGGTAGTGTGCAAGCCTTTGAGTGGACGGACGATAAGGGGCTGAACAAGACCTTTTTCCGCGATGGAGGTCGCTAATTCTTCAAGCTCAGCTTGCGGGAAATCACGTCTTGGGTTCAGAGGGCTGGACTTTACATGCTCAATGGATACCATGCGCTGTTCACCTTCCATTGGAATAGGTTGCCCTGCGTTTGCTGAATCTCCAATTAAAGCTGCCAAACCGCGTCCTAATCTTTTGTTTTGTGCCACTGCCACCATCTTTTGTTTTTCCTTATATTAAACTTTAAGCGTTTCTTGCTGCTTAATATGTGTTTTGATTTTTTAAGCAGCGCCCAGAAGGTTTTCACGGTCAATAATTTCGCTTGCTAACCTGATATAAGCTTTACTGCCAACGCATTTGTGATCATATAAAAGGATTGGCTTACCATGGGATGGTGCTTCAGCAATACGAACATTCCTTGGTATTTCTGTTGCATAGACTTTTTCACCAAAGAAATTCCGAACTTCACTGGCCACTTCATCGGCCAGTTTGGTACGTGAATCATGCATAGTCAGCACAACACCATGAATTTCCAAATCTGGATTTAAGCTGGCTTTGACATAGTCAATACTCTCCGCCAATTGTTGAATTCCTTCAAGCGCGAAAAATTCGCATTGCACGGGCACCAGGACTGAATCTGCTGCACTCATCGCATTGATCGTGAGAATATTAAGAGAGGGTGGGCAATCAATCAGAACGTAATTGATGCGTTTGTCCTCAGGCATTTCAGAGTCTATTGCTTTCATATTCATAATTGCATCGCGAAGACGAAATGCTCTGTTCGATGAGGCGTTGAGTTCTGGCTCAAGGCCTGCCAAATCCCGTGTGGCCGGGGCCACTGCAAGATTTGGAATTTTTGAGGGAATTGCCGCTTGATGCAGTGTTGCGGTGCGGCTCATCACATCATATATCGAGATGGTGCGGGATTGCTCATCTATTCCAAGGCCTGTGCTGGCATTGCCTTGAGGATCCAAATCAATCACAAGAACGCGCTGATCTACGGCTGCAAGAGCAGTGCCCAGGTTAATAGCGGTCGTGGTTTTCCCAACACCGCCTTTTTGGTTGGCTACAGCTAAAACGCGAGGGCCTGAATTTCCATATATTTTTCCAGTCATGGTGTATCTCCTTTACCGGGATTCTGTTTTACTGGATATACATTTGTTATTTTTACTGCAATTTGGGATAGGAAAAAAATGAAAAAATACCCTAGCCACCCTGCCAGGTATGAGCCAGATCGGTGATTTGTGAAAAAAATCACTGTGTGGCCGAAAAATAGTTCTTTGACCGGGATTCCATTTTTCAATGCAAGACCGGTATAACCTGTTTGAGATTCCCGCTTTCGCGGGAATGACGGTGGAGAGTTTTGTTTTTTAAAATGCACTTTTCTTATCCATAACCGGGGCTACATTTGTTATTTTTATTATTGTGCCTGCTGTTTCTGTCATGCTGAGGCAATCTTCATACTCAAAACGCCAGATTTTCTTAGCGTTTTGTATTTCTTTTTCCGTGTCCCGTCCTTTTAAAAAGACAAGTTCGGTGTTTTGTTGCAAAAATGGATGCGTGAGTCCTAACAGTTTGTCCAATGAAGCAAGCGCTCTTGCTGTCACGCAATCAATAGACATATGTTGCGCTGACTCGTGCAAAGTTTCAATTCGGCAATTGTGAATTTCCACAAATGCGATGGAATTGGTGTGTGATTTTGAGCTCAGATCAAGCTTGCGAGCCACTTCTTGCAAAAAAGCACATTTTTTGGTGTTGCTTTCGACAAGGTGAAGTGCTGTGTTTTGAAATGATTTAGTCGCGGCCTGACTGTCTTGCATTAAAATTGCCAGGACCAGAGCCGGAAATCCAGCGCCAGAACCGATATCCACTAAATTTTTCGTACTTTTTGGAATATGCTGCAAAAGTTGCGCGCTATCTGCGAAATGGCGATGCCAGATGTCATTGATTGTGCTGTTTGCGATGAGATTTTTAGATTTTTGCCATAGCTTTAGGAGTGCTTCATATTGCTCCAATTTTTCAATCGTTTCACGTGAAACTCCAAAGGCTTGAGCAAAATCTATTGCATTTTGAATATGGCGGATTTGATCAGGCAATGGTGCTGCTCTGGACTGTTTTGGTCGTTTTGTTTTTTGCGTTCTTGATATTTTTTACATGGGCCAAAATCAATGTTAATGCCGATGGGGTCATGCCTTCAAGACGCGAGGCCTGGCTTAAAGTTACAGGGCGATGGTGGGCTAATTTCTGTCGCAGCTCATTGGAAAGCCCTGAAATGGTCTGGTAGTTAAAATCTTTCGGGATCTTAATGCCTTCATCTTTTTGGACTGCTCGAATGTCTTGCTCCTGACGCTTTAAGTACACCGCATATTTTGCGTCAATTGCTAATTGCTCTGCAATATTGGGCTGAATTTGCTCTAATTCCGGCCAAATCTGCGTGACCCTTCCCCATGTTATATCAGGAAACGACAATAAATCGAAAGCACTGCGGCGTTTGCCATCTTGATTTATTTTCAGGCCCTTTTGGCCGGCTTGCTGAGGGGTAATATTGAAAGCGTTCAGTTTTACAGTGCCTGCATGCAATGCTTTTTCTTTTGCTGTAAAGAGATCTGCTCTTTGTTTGCTTACGCACCCGATTTTTATGCCAAGTGGCGTTAAGCGTTGGTCGGCGTTATCTGCTCGCAGTTTCAGGCGATATTCTGCCCTTGATGTAAACATGCGGTAAGGCTCAATTACGCCGCGCGTTACCAAATCATCTATCATCACACCTATATAGCTTTCGGTGCGGCTGAGAATAACACTTTGAGGTGTCCCCGAAGATGTGATGTTTGAGGCTTTCAATGCTGCATTGAGACCGGCTATAAGCCCTTGCCCCGCCGCTTCTTCATAGCCTGTCGTGCCGTTAATCTGGCCTGCTAGGAATAAGCCGTTTAGGACTTTTGTCTCCAATGTCGGGTAAAGCTCGCGAGGATCAACGTAATCGTATTCTATGGCATAGCCTGGCTGAATTACGCGGGCTTTTTCAAGACCTGGAATTGTCTTAAGAAACGCATGTTGCACCTCTTCAGGGAGAGAGGTGGAAATGCCATTGGGGTAAACGGTGTCATCATCAAGGCCTTCTGGCTCTAAAAAGATTTGATGGCTTTCTCGTTCTTTGAAT
Source organism: Pseudomonadota bacterium (assembly GCA_039033475.1). Taxonomy (GTDB): domain Bacteria; phylum Pseudomonadota; class Alphaproteobacteria; order Rhizobiales; family CBDHHC01; genus JBCCCO01. The sequence continues at coordinate 13,157 of JBCCCO010000005.1, forward strand.
CTGACGATTTTATCCTCGATGGAAGGGCAGTACCTAGGGCCAATGCTGTCGATCTGGCCTGAATACATCGGCGATTTTTTTAAATTGTTTTCAATCACAGAATGGGTTTGTGTATTGGTGTGGGTAATATAGCAGTTTACTTGCGGGTTTGTGATTGCTTCAGTTAAGGCTGAAAAGGGAATGGGCGGGGTATCTCCCGCTTGAGGTTTTAAACGATCCCATGCAATGGTTTTGCCGTCAAGGCGTGGGGGAGTGCCGGTTTTTAGGCGGCCCATGCGCAAATTCAAGCTGTATAGCCGATCAGATAATCCTATCGCTGGGGCTTCACCAATGCGGCCCGCTTGGATTTTTTTCTCACCAATATGGATTAGCCCCTTGAGAAACGTGCCTGTTGTGAGTACGACAGCGCCTACTTTGTAATATGTGCCTTGTGCTGTAATCACCCCAGTAATCTGGTTGTTTTCAACTTTAAGGTCTTCAACAGCTGCGGAAATCACGGTTAGATTGGGGATTTGTGCGATAGCGGTTTGCATGGCCTCGCGGTAGCGCTTGCGATCTGCTTGTGCTCTTGGGCCTTGGACTGCTGGACCTCTTGAGCGATTGAGAACACGGAATTGGATGCCCCCTTGATCTGCAACGCGGCCCATTAATCCATCAAGAGCATCGATTTCGCGAACCAGATGGCCTTTGCCTAAGCCTCCGATGGCTGGATTACAGGACATTTCTCCGATGGTTTGAGCTTTATGTGTGATCAGTGCTGTTTGTGCACCCATGCGCGCGGCTGCACTCGCAGCTTCACAGCCGGCATGGCCACCTCCGATAACGATAACATCGAATGTCTTTTGTGTGTTGGTTTTCATGGAAATGGATATAGCAAGAATGAACGAAAAGTTAAAGATTGTTTCATGTGAAACAAACACATTAACAAATACTTTCGAAGACTCTGAAATGATTCAGAAAGATTCGAGATAGACTCAAAACGACTCTAAATATGATGTTCTAGACTCATTTTTTACTGAAGTGACTTTTAGAGTTATTGGGGGAAAAGGAAGAGTAATGTTTGTGATTAGTGATTTTTTTTCCTGGTAAAATTCGATGGATGTTTAAAGCACTACTTTTGCGCCATACTTGCGAAAGCTGGGATCTTAACAAAAAAACTCAGCGAGATCCCAGCTTTCGCTGGGATGACGGAGTGTGTTTCGTGGGAATGACGAACTGAAAGTATCTTAGAATATATAAACCATTCTAAATTAGATCCGCTATACTCATTTGCCAATGCAGAATGAGCTGAAAATCTCGCCAAGTATGTCTTCCACATCAATGCGACCGGTGATACGGCCGATGGCATTGGCGGCGATGCGCAAATGCTCAACCTGTAATTCAAGCGGCAACTCTTGTGCATTTAAAAATGACTTCAGGGACTCTTTACAAATTTCAAGATGCTCGCGGTGGCGCGCGCGGGTGATCAGGAGCGCATCTTGTGTTCCAAGAGTGGTTTGTACATGCTGTGAAATATGATCAATCAGATGATTCACACCAAACCCTGTTTTGGCCGAAATTAATAATGCGTTTTCTACTATGTCTTCGGGATCGCGTTTTTGTAGGTTTTGCTGCACAGTCTTGATGTCTTCTGATGAAAATTGATCAACTTTATTGAGTACCAAGCACGTTACAGGTTTGCTTTGTGCAATGCTCTCACTGTCTTGATTTAAGATATGCTCTAGCTCTTTAACAAAAGAGGGGGCGTTGTTCGTGCTATTACTCACTTGCGCTATATCTTCACACCAGAGGACCAGATTGGCATTTGAGATATAAGATTGCGCGCGGCGGATGCCTTCTTGTTCTATTTTGTTATGCGCCTCACGAATTCCAGCTGTGTCTGTTATTATTACCGCATATCCGTTGAGATTTAGGTGTACTTCAATGGCATCTCTTGTGGTACCAGCTTCTTCAGAGACAATTGCAGCTTGCCTTTGGGATAGCACATTCAACAGGGTGGATTTGCCGGCGTTTGGTGGTCCAGCAATGACAATACGAAAGCCATCACGCATGATTTCTCCACGGTGATTGTCTTGCAAATGCTCTTTTATTGACTTGTTGGACTCTTTAATCTGTTGATAGGCTTGACTTGCCACGCTTTGCGGAACATCTTCTTCATCGGAAAAGTCTAATTCTGCTTCAATATAAGCTAATCCTGTTATTATCGTATTGCGCCAGCTTTCATATAATATTCCTAACGCCCCTGTTGATTGTTGCAATGCTTGGCGTCGCTGGCTTTCGGTTTGAGCATTGATTAGATCTGCCAGCCCTTCGATTTGGGTTAAATCCATTTTGCCGTTTAGAAATGCGCGGCGGGAAAACTCTCCTGGTTCTGCCAACCGCAAGCCTTGACAGCAGCTTAGCGCCTCTAAGACACTCTCAATTACAGCTTTGCCACCGTGAATGTGAAATTCGCACACGTGTTCTCCGGTAAAACTGCTCGGGGCCGGAAAGCTTATCACAAGGGCATGGTCAAGGTGCTCCCTTGTTATGGGATGGGTTAGGGTGCGAAGGCTCGCCTGCCGTGGCCTAGGTGTTGTGCCCGCTATTTCATTAAGTGTGCGCTCAACACCCGGCCCTGAGATACGGATGATAGCAACGCCTGCCCGGCCTGGCGCTGTTGAAAGGGCATATATGGTCTCTTGATCTGACATGGAGGGTTCGTGAATGCTTTAGCTGGAATGATGAGTTGAAAGTATCTTGATAAAAATAAACCATTTAAAAATTAGATCAGATGTTGTTTTAAAATAAGATAATTGTAACTTACCTGGAAAATAAAGATATAAAATTATGCTATGTCCACATAGGTCCCCGCTTTCGCGGGAATGAAGGCGATGTGGATCTTTATTTCACTTTTGTAGCGTTAGGAATATCCCTCGTGTCATCAAACCATCTTCAATACGAAACCAGCCCTTATTTGTTGCAACATAAAGATAACCCTGTTCATTGGTGGGCTTGGGGGACTGATGCGCTGGCCGAAGCGCGGCGACTGCATAAACCGATCCTGCTTTCTGTTGGTTATGCGGCCTGTCATTGGTGCCATGTTATGGCGCACGAAAGTTTTGAGGATGAAGCAACGGCGGCGCTGATGAATAATCTCTTTGTTAATATCAAAGTTGATAGGGAAGAGCGTCCTGATATTGATGCACTTTATATGGATGCACTGCACATGATGGGAGAGCAGGGAGGCTGGCCGCTTACGATGTTTTTGACGCCCAAAGGTGAGCCGTTTTGGGGTGGCACGTATTTTCCGAAAAAACCGAGCTATGGTCGTCCTTCATTTCAAACAATTTTGAAAGAAATTGCTCGGATATACAAGGAGGAGCCTAAAACAGTTTTAAACAACAGTGACGTTATTACCAAACATCTCAAACAGCATTCTTCGTTTCTAGTTAACTCCGCTGACGATGGAGACTCTGTCATATTAAATAGCTCTCAACTTCGAGAATTTGCAAATAAGCTTTACGATATCGTTGACCTAAAATGGGGTGGTACTCAGGGCGCGCCTAAATTTCCTCAAGTTGGTTTGTTCGAATTTTTATGGCGTAAGGGGTTACACCTCAATAATACTGACTTTCAGGGCTCTGTGCGTTTAAGTTTGCGCAACATGTGCCAAGGTGGGATTTATGATCATCTTGGTGGCGGGTTTGCACGGTACTCTGTCGATGATAAATGGCTAGTGCCGCATTTTGAAAAAATGCTCTATGACAATGCATTGTTGCTAGATTTGATGTGCGAAGTATCGCGCGAGACAGAAGACCCTTTGTTAAAACAAAGAATTTTTGAAACAGCGGAATGGGTGTTGCGAGAGATGATTGCTGAGGGGGGTGGGTTTGCTGCTTCCCTTGATGCAGACTCAGAAGGTGTTGAAGGTAAGTTCTATGTCTGGGACCGTGATGAGGTGATTGCTGTTCTCCGTGATAGGGGTATGGGGGATATGGTTGAGCCTTTTTGTAAGATTTATGATGTTCAAGAAAACGGGAATTGGGATGGGAAAACTATTTTAAATCGGCTGGAGGCAATCGATTATTTTGGGGAGGATGGTGCTATGGAGGGTGGGGAGGATATGGAGATGGACCTCCAGAAGTGTCGAAACATCCTCCTGAATGCCAGGACTCACAGGATAAGACCTTCCTGGGATGATAAAGTATTGTCCGACTGGAATGGTTTGATGATCACTTCCCTCGCAAAAGCAGGAGAGATTTTTGCTCAGACACATTGGATTGCAGCAAGCATTACAGCGTTTGATTTCGTTGTTACGCAGATGATGGAAGTCGGGCGGCTTTATCATAGCTACCGAGCAGGGCAAGCTAAAGTGTCTGCCATCTCATCTGATTATGCGAATATGATTGGTGCGGCGCTCTGTCTTTATCAGATTACGACAGAAGAAAAATATCTCGACTATGCCAAGGATTGGGCAGATATTTTGGACCAGTATTATTGGGATCACGATGAAGGAGGATATTTCCTCATTGCGCAGGATACGAATGATGTTCTTATTCGACAAAAGTCTGCACGGGACGATGCCACGCCGAGCGCCAATGGAGTTATGGTGTCAGAATTATCGAAGCTGTTCGTCTTAACTGGAGAGATGTCTTATAAGGATCGTGCTGAGAAATTGGCGCAGGTTTTTTCATCATCTGCTGGCGACAATTTGTTTGCTCATACAAAATTCTTTTCTGGAATATTGGATTTGTCGTCATTGATTCACGTGGTTATTTCAGGTCAAAATAAAGAAGGAAGAGATGCATTTGTGAAAGCGTTTTATGATGTCTCACTTCCAGGCGCTGTTTTGCAAGTTGTCCCTGATGCTTCTGTTTTGCCAGAGCATTCCCCTGCTAAGCCAAAGGCCATCACATCGGATGGTGTTGTTGCTTATATTTGTGTTGGAGCATTGTGCCTTGAGCCCGCAACAGATTTGGCTGATTTTAGAGGGAGGCTGTTGTTAGCTCGGGGAGATAGGTTAACAAACATTTAAAGACTAATAGGTTCAAAATTATTCTTTAGATAGCGCTGGGAGGTTAGCAAACTCTAGAAGTTTGATTGCACCGTGCGCGTTAAGGTGTCCTAGGTCGCGATACAAAAATATATCATCCAGCACTGCATGACATAGAGTTTGATCGCACAAGATGTCGGTTGGAATAAATGTGGTAACATTTTCGTACTCGTTAGCCAGCTTTCTAAATACAGCGTTTGAATGGTGTAGTTTTTGTTTATATTCACTTGCCATGCCACAGTGCGGTTTTTTGTCTGCTTTAATTGCGTGCCTGATACAACGCAATGGTAAGCCACCAATTTTTGTATAGGATGGGATGTCGCCAATGATATGAACGGCTATGCCGCGCTTTAGCAAAAATTCGATGGTTAGCCTTAAATGATATTCCAATGTTCCTGGTTTTACATTTTTTTGCAGAATGCTTTTGTGCAGTTCTTTATCCAAACTCAAATCGATAGGGGTATGGGCCTTGCTATTTTGAAAAGATGCCCAACTTGCAGATAACACTGCAAGCTTTAAGCCTGGGTTGGCAGCAACGAATTGAATGAGGGTTGTTTGCAAGTTCACACAGTTTTTTCTTTGTTGCCTTTTCCAGTATGTACGCTCTATTTCCAGGACTGCGCCGCATCCTCCACCTTGGGTGACCTGCCTTCCTGATAACCCCGCCTCTTTGGCATACTTACCCAGCATTGGAACATAATGATCTGCTTTGGAATCGCCAAAAACTACTATGTCAAAAGACTCTGTTTTGGCTTTTGGTACGCCAAAGTTGCAGAATTCATTGTTTATAAAAGCTCTGTGATAGCTGCCACAGGATTTGCGCTTGACATTGGCTGTGGCCATTTGTTCGTAAACGGTACGGATGTTTTCATTTAATCGCCATGGCCAACCATGATAGCCATAAATGATGATACCGAGCACGCCTAGGGAGATCATGGAAAGGCTGCCATAGGCCAGTGCATTCTTTGCAGATGGATAGAGTTTGGATTTTTTATTGCGAAAGGGCTGTTCGATATATTTCCATGAAACATAAGCGCAAAGAATGGAGATCACACCAAGTCCTATAGCTTCTATCGTTGTGAAATGGCGTTCGAGGTACACATGAGTTAGTGAGATGATTGGCCAATGCCAAAGATATAAGGAATAGGAGATCAAACCTAATCCGACCATCGGTCCAAAACTTAGGGTTTTGCTAATGACAGTATTGTGGTTCACGCATGCGGCGATTAGACATGCTGTGCCGAGACATACAGGCAAAGCGCCTAAGCCTGGAAACATGCTATGTTGACTAAGAAATATCGCGCTTGTGCATATCAGTGTTATGCCTAGCGCTGCAAGGCTTTGTGCGGTTATTTTTGACATCGTTATGTGAGGCAGAATCAGAGCCAACAATGCGCCAAGCATCAATTCCCACGCTCTGGATGTAATAAGATAAAACGCTTTTGCAGGGCCTGTACTTAATAAGTATTGAGAATATATCAGAGATGCTATGCATATCAGTGTGGCGCATATCACGATAACTGTTTTGATGCGTTTTGCTTTGAAGAGCGTTGTGCTTATAGCTGCTATTGTTAGCAAAAGAATGGGCCAGATAAGATAAAATTGCTCTTCAACAGAGAGTGACCAGGTGTGCAGTAGTGGTTTTTCGAGAGCTGGAGCTTCGAAATATCCTGTTTTGCGATAAAAATAATAGTTTGAATAGAAAAAGATAGCTGCGGTTAAACTGCGGCCAAAAGCGCGAAATGTATCTGGCATTAAGACGAAAAATGCAACTATAAATGTTGCAACGTATACAATGAAGGCTGCGGGTAATAATCGGCGAACGCGGCTTGCATAAAATTCACCTATATGAAATGTGTTGTTTTGAATTTTTTGCCAAATAATTGATGTGATCAAAAACCCCGAAATGACAAAAAAGACATCAACACCAATAAATCCGCCAGGGAGAAATGTTGGAAAGAGATGAAAGATAACAACGCAAGCAATGGACAGGCCGCGTAAACCATCCAAGAATTTATAATAGGTCATTTAGCACATCTATTGTTTTAAATATTTTGTTTTTTATTTGCATATAAAACTGACCACTGTGATCCCAGCGATAAGTCAGGATTCTTTTTGAAACTCTTGGGATTCCAGTTTTTGCTGGAATGATGAGCCTAGAGTATCTTAATAAAAGTGAATTATTTTTTTAAATCGAAACTGCTGTAATTCTTACACTATAGAAATGTATTTTCCCAGATCTCAGCCCGGTTATCCCATGTGTAAAACCCGCGATATTCAACAGACCCACGGTGTAAGTTTTGCCATGTGGTATCGTTGGAAAGAACATCGATAATAGCTGTTGCCATTGCGGGATTGTCTTTTGCAATAATACCATTTTTTCCGTGCGTTACCCGTTCGGATAAGACCCCAATTCCTTGTGTTACTATGGGAAGACCACATGCTGTGGCTTCATGGGCTGCGTTGCAAAATGTTTCTTCTTCATGACCTGGGTAAATTAAAAGGCGGGCGGATTCATAAACCTTTGAAAGTTCTACATGGGTAACACGAGCTTTGACTTTTATATTAAGTGTTGCTGTGCTTTCCTTCAATTTTACATGTCTTGGATCACAATATATATGCAGTTCTGCATTTGGCAATATAGGATGAATTGAGTTCTTCCAGATATCAATCACCCGATCTAAATTACGATGAGGGGCTGATGAAAATATAGCAATCTGATTGTCTGGCGTTTGCTTGTACTGTTTTTTTCGTAAAAAAGCATCATCAATGCCATGCTCTATAACATGACGGCTTTTGTAGGGGATTATTGCTGGCGTAATATTGTGTTGTTGATGGGACAGGAAAACAGCAGATGGCCTATGTAATGCTATGCCTGTGATGCATTTGCGAAACCTTGACCATTTGTTCATTGGATTGTGTAGCCAAAGGCATTTTTGTTTTGCTTTCACGCGTCCTAAAGTTTTGGGATAAAGATTTGCAATTGCCAGATCATAAGATGCAAGGTTTGGGCGGGTGTCCCAAATGACACCGTTATAGACCTCTTTATTGTTGTTGGGCTCAACACACTCAACATGATGGCCCCGTTTTGCAAGACATTCAGCCAGGGCTATTGTTGTATTTGAAACACCTCTGGGGCCTTTGCCTTTTGAGCGGCCTAATATTTTGCGTCTGGGAACGAATACAATTGAACTCATGTTGGTGATCTGCATTTATAATTATTTTTGGTCTATATTACATATTGTTATACCAACTTCAAATGCAGATTTTTTTCAGAGCAGATCAGTTTTGCGTGGCCTGTTTTTATGTATTCATCGAGTCAAAGAAATCATCATTGGTTTTGGTTTGTTTGAGTTTATCAATGAGAAATTCAATGCTGTCCATGGTGCCCATTGGGTTGAGTATGCGACGCAGGACATACATTTTCTTGAGTTGCTGTTTGACAAGAAGTTCTTCTTTGCGTGTTCCTGATTTTGCAATATCAATTGCTGGGAAGACCCGTTTGTCGGCAACTTTACGATCGAGCACAATTTCTGAGTTACCTGTTCCTTTAAATTCTTCAAAAATGACTTCATCCATGCGCGAGCCGGTGTCAATTAATGCGGTTGCTATGATGGTCAATGAGCCACCTTCTTCAATATTTCGTGCAGCACCAAAAAAACGTTTTGGCCGTTGTAGCGCATTTGAGTCTACACCACCTGTAAGAACCTTACCTGATGAAGGGACAACAGTGTTATAAGCGCGGCCGAGCCGGGTTATGGAATCAAGCAATATAATGACGTCACGCTTATGTTCCACGAGGCGTTTGGCCTTTTCAATTACCATTTCTGAGACTTGAACGTGGCGAGATGGGGGTTCATCAAAAGTTGAAGAAATGACTTCACCATTAACAGAACGCTGCATGTCGGTGACTTCTTCTGGTCTTTCATCGATAAGCAAAACAATAACATAACACTCTGGATGGTTGGTGGTGATAGAATGGGCTATGTTTTGCAAAAGTACTGTTTTACCGGTACGCGGTGGTGCCACAATCAATCCACGCTGACCTTTTCCGAGAGGAGCAACCATATCAATTACTCTTGCCGATAAGTCTTTGTTAGTTGGATCCTCGGTTTCCATATTTAACCACTCATCTGGATAGAGCGGCGTGAGATTATCAAAATGAATTTTATGTCGGGTTTTATCTGGTTCATCAAAATTGATTTTGTTTACTTTTAGTAGGGCGAAGTAACGCTCGCCATCTTTGGGAGAGCGGATATGGCCTTCTATGGTATCACCAGTACGTAAACCAAAACGGCGAATTTGACTTGGGCTGACATATATATCATCAGGGCCTGGGAGATAATTTGCATCTGGAGAGCGCAAGAAGCCAAAGCCGTCTTGTAACACCTCAACAACACCGTTGCCTATGATTTCTATATCTTGCGTTGCCAGTTTTTTGAGAATGGCAAACATTAATTCTTGCTTGCGCATTGAACTGGCGTTTTCAACTTCAAGATTTTCGGCAAAACTCAAAAGCTCTGTTGGCGTTTTGATTTTGAGTTCTTCAAGCTTCATTTCCTGCATAAGAAACTCCGTACGATTTTTGATTTATAATTTTTTGTTAATGCTCAATCCATTTGTCTTTTTCTAAATATCTTTATTATAAAAACCGATTGATTTATCTGAAGAGTGTCTTTGAATACAAATTTGGTTTTGAGGACAAAGACCTGATTTAAAGGATAAGATTTTAGAAAAAGACAAATAACTGAATTGCTGTGAATAATTCTAGATTTATAGAATCATACAAGATAATTGATATTTTCTTATAACAGAATATTTTTTAAATAAAAAGACAAGTTTGATAGAATGTATACGAAAACGATTTAAAATGGCTTTACGACAACCAAAATAATGACACCAATCATCAATACAGTTGGAATTTCGTTTATGTATCTGTAGAAATTCTCAGATTTTGTATTTTTGTCTGCAAAAAAATCTTTGCGCCACTTGCCCAAAACCATATGGAAAATTGATAGCAGGACGACCAGAGTTATTTTGGCATGAAGCCAAGGGTCAGAAAACTGATTTTGTTTGTAAGCCAGTAAAAGACCGAAAATCCAGGCAACAATCATGGCAGGATTCATGATGATTTTGAGCAGCCTGTATTCCATGATCTTGAATGTTTCGGATAGTTCTGAACCTATTGCAGCTTTGGCGTGGTAAACAAATAATCTTGGTAGGTAGAGTAGACCTGCCATCCAAGCGATGATGGCAATCACATGAATTGCTTTTGTCCAAAGAGCCCAATCTACACTGCTGTCCATAATATTTTACTCAAAAGTTAGTTTTCAATTTTTTGTTAACCTGATTCTTGCTCGGAGTCTTAAAAAAAATTTGGGTGTGTTTTTGAATGTGTATTTGTTTGAGTTTTAGGAACTCTGACGAATGCGTTTGACCAATTGTTCGACATGGGAGATTGGGGTTTGAGGTAAGATGCCGTGGCCGAGGTTGAAGATAAACGGGCCGTTTGAAAGGTTTTGCAAAATTTCGTCAATGCGTTTGTCGAGAGCTTGACCGCCTGAAACGAGGAGTAAGGGGTCGAGATTACCTTGTACGGCAACCCTATTTTGCAGGCGGCTTTGGATGAATGTGAGCGGGAGTGCAGTGTCGCAGCTCACTGCGTTAACTTTGGTCATGGCTACAAATTCTGGATACTTTGGGCCAATGCCTTTTGGAAAACCGATGACGGGGATGTTTGGGTGACGTGCTTTGAGTTGGCTGACAATTTGTTCGGTTGATTTGATAACCCATTTTCTGAATTCGTCATCGGGGAGATTGCCAGCCCAACTGTCAAAAATTTGGATCGCATTTGCGCCTGCTTTGATTTGGCCAGAGAGGTAATCAACTGAGGTGAATACCAAGATTTCGATGAGTTTTTTGAATAGTTTGGGTTTTTGATAGGCGAACAGTCTGGTGGTGGCTTGATCAGGTGATCCTTTGCCACCGATCATGTATGTGGCAACAGTCCATGGCGCACCGCAAAAACCGATGAGCGCGGTTTCTTTGGGTAGGTTTTCGCGTATTAGGCTAACGCTTTCGTAGATTAAATCAAATTTTGGTTTGGTTTTTTCTGGTTTTAGGGCGGTGATGTCTTTTTGGGTTTCCAGGGGGGTTAGTTTGGGGCCCTCTCCTGGGATGAAGGAGACGGTTTGTCCAAGGGCGTCTGGAACAACGAGGATGTCTGAAAATAGAATTGCAGCATCAAAGCCAAAGCGTTTGATCGGTTGTAGGGTGACTTCGCATGCGAGTTTTGGATTGTAGCACAGGTCAAGGAAGGAGCCTGCTTGCTCACGGGTTTTAAGATATTCTGGTAGGTAACGGCCAGCCTGGCGCATCAACCAAATGGGTGGAGGAAATACACTTTCGTGCTCGAGAACTTTGAGAAAGAATGACTTTGAGGTGTTTTGCGATGAGCGCGTTTTCAAAGATTAATCCCTATAAAAAATATAATTTAAAATTTTAAAGATTTCTTTTTCTTTTATTAGGCTATGGATATTGAATATTAATTTTTAAGACAGGATTTTCCACAGTTTGCCCCATGTGAAAAAAGTAAAGTCTATATCTATAGGTTTCTTTGTTTATAGCTACTAGATATGAGAAAAACATATTCGCGATCAACGTATTAATCAATGGCCTGGCTATAAAAATATGGTATTTTTTTTGTTTACGAGCTTTTGATAACTTTTAATAAGATGTGTTTTAGGATTTAATAGGGATAAGTCTAAATTTTTTTGCACAGGCTTAAATATGTGTACATCTTAGAGGATAAAAATTTAGGACATGGGAGTAATTTTCGTCAGTATAGATATTGATGCGATATATGGTGATGTTATGCATGGGTTATACCCATAATGAACAGAGAACCTTCGCGCTATTTTCATCTTCATTTGGTTTCGGATTCAACCGGTGAGACGCTTACTGCAATTTCTAAGGCGGCTTCGGTTCAATACTCCTTTATTCATGTTATTGAGCATGTCCATCCTTTGGTGCGCACCAAACGTCAGCTTGAGCGGGTGTTACAGGATATCGATGCTTCTCCTGGGATTGTTCTTTATACAATTGTCAGTGAAGAACTTGGGATACAGCTTGAAGAGAGTTGTAAAGCCTTGAATATTCCATGTGTTGCTGTCTTAAAGCCGGTTATGGAAACGTTTGAAAATTATTTTGGAGCTCCTTCCAAGCCTAAAGTTGGGGGGCAGCATGTGCTGAATTCTGAGTATTTTAGGCGCATGGAAGCTCTCAATTTTACGATGATGCATGATGATGGGAATTTGCCGGAAAATTTAAAGGAAGCGGATATTGTTCTTGTTGGTATTAGCCGGACATCAAAAACGCCAACGAGTATTTATCTTGCAAACCGAGGGTTTAAAGCTGCTAATTTGCCACTGGTGCCAGATTTGCCGATATCATCTGATATTGAAGAGCGGTTGAAAGATACTTTTGTTGTGGGATTGATTGCCAGCCCGGAGCGAATTTCACAAATCAGGCGCAACCGTGTGGACATTATGACATCTCAAGGGTTGGAGCTTAAAGATTACGTTGATAGAGATTTGATAGCTCGCGAGATCGCTTATACACGGCGGCTATGTTCGAAGAATAATTGGCCAATTATTGATGTTACCCGCCGGTCAATTGAGGAAACAGCTGCAGCCATTATCAAACTTCACTCAGATAAAAATATAGCCGAGAAAGCCTTTATGTAATGGAAAAATTGATACTCGCTTCTGCAAGCAAAGCCCGGTCTATGATTTTAAAGAACGCTGGTTTGCAATTTGATATTATTCCGGCAAACGTTGACGAGGCGGGTCTGCGTTCATCTTTCATAGAAGGTGCAGAGGGGGCTTTGGCCGAAGATGATATGGGGGATATTGCCCAGATTTTGGGGGTTGCCAAAGCCAAAGCAGTCTCTTCTGATCATCCAGGATATGTGATTGGCGCTGATCAAATTCTTGCCCTTGGGTGCAGGGTTTTTGAAAAGCCTAAAACGTTAGAAGAGGCTGAGGAAACACTTTTTTTGCTGCGGGGGAAAGAACATGTTCTCTATAGTTCGGTGTGTGTTGCCCGTGACGGTGATGTGATCTGGCATTATGGTGACCGGGCTAAAATGAAAATGCGAAATTTTAGTCCAGAGTTTGTAAGCTCTTATTTAGAGACTTGTGGAGAGCAGGTATGTCAGTCTGTTGGAGCTTATCAAATTGAAGGTTTTGGCATTCAGCTTTTTTCTGAAATTCGTGGTGATTATTTTACGATACTCGGATTGCCGGTTTTGCCTTTGTTGCGATTCTTGCGCCAATCAGATGTGATTTCATGATGATAAATGTTGATAATGGTTCTGTGCGCAAAGCTTGTCTATTGGGCTGGCCGGTTGCGCATTCCAGATCGCCGCTCATTCATAATACCTGGCTTAAAGGTTTTGGGATCAATGGCGTTTATGATAAACGGGCAGTGGCTCCTGAAAATTTTGCTCAATTTTTAAAGCATGATTTGAGATCTCTTGGGTATGTGGGGGCGAATGTGACTGTCCCGCATAAAGAAGCTGCCTTTCATCTTGCTGATAAAAAAGATGATATGGCACATGCCGTGCAAGCCGCTAATACCTTGTGGTTTGAGGGAGATGTGCTTTGTGCCTCAAATACTGATGTTTATGGATTTATATCTTATTTGCAAGTGTGCGCGCCGCTATGGGCAAAGACGCAGCGACCAGTTGTGGTGCTTGGAGCTGGCGGTGCTGCGCGGGCAATTGTTTATGGGCTGTTACAAGAACATGTTTGCGAATTGCGTTTGCTCAATAGGACACGAACAAAAGCTGAAGAATTGGAGGGTTTTTTTGAGGGGCCTATTCGTGTTTTTGACTGGCAAGAGCGAGATGATGCGCTCAAAGACTGTGGACTATTGGTCAATACAACAAGTCTTGGCATGACGGGGAAGCCAGAGTTGCTGATTAATTTGGATGGGCTTGCAGAACATAGTGTTGTTTTTGATATTGTATATGCCCCGCTTGAGACAGGTTTGCTTAAGCAAGCAAAGGTCAAGGGACATATTGGCGTTGATGGATTGGGGATGTTATTGCATCAGGCGGTTCCTGGGTTTCACAAGTGGTTTGATGTCAAACCAGAGGTGACAGAGGAGCTATATGATTGTGTTGTTAAAGATTTAATGCGCGTAGAGATTTAGATTTTTACTTATGCTTATTGTTGGACTTACCGGTTCTTTGGGGATGGGCAAGAGCACTGTCGCCAAAAGATTTATTGATCATGGCATTGCTGTTTTTGATGCTGACCAGTCTGTGCATGATCTTTATCGAGGGGCTTTGGTTGATGATATTGCTGCTCTTTTTCCTAAGGTTGTGGTCGAGGGGAAGATTGATAGATCTCGTTTGTCAAAACATTTACGCTCTGGAAGTAAAGCCGAGAATGAGGAGAATTTTGCAAAATTAGAAGCTGTTGTTCATCCCAAAGTTCGAGACATGGAACAAGAGTTTTTGTTACAGTGTTACAATAAAAATGCATTGATAGCTGTGCTTGAAGTACCGCTTTTATTTGAAACTGGATTGGATCAGCTTGTCGATGTTACGGTTGTTGTTTCTGCACCACCTAAGATACGAGATCAGCGGGTGTTTGCATCGCGGCCCGATTTGAGCAAAGATAAGCTTAGGACTTTGATTGCAAAACAGATGCCTGATGAAGATAAGCGTACTCTTGCTGATTATGTGATTGATACGAGCGGTGATATTGCTCAAACGTATGCATATGTTGACGATCTTATTCTGACTTTGAAGGATGAGGCTAAACAAGACCTTGGTGGTCATGCTTTGCAAGAATGGGGTATTGGTTAAATTTAATGGGGGTAGGATGCGTGAAATTGTACTGGATACGGAGACCACGGGGCTGAGCCCAAAAGGGGGGGACCGTATTGTCGAAATAGGATGTGTTGAGCTTATCAATCACTTTCCATCAGGGCGGACATATCATGAATATTTAAATCCGGAGCGGGATATGCCTGTAGATGCTTACAAGGTTCATGGGCTATCGGGTGAATTTTTATCTGATAAGCCGTTATTTAAAGATTTGGCAGATGGGTTTTTGGATTTTATTGAGGGGGCCGTGCTTGTCATTCACAATGCAAGTTTTGATGTTTCCTTCTTGAATATGGAGTTGAAACGCGTTGTCAAACCTTTGATTTCTATGGATCAGGTTATTGATACGCTGGCGTTGGCGCGGCGCAAACACCCTGGCGCGCAAAATAATCTTGACGCGCTTTGTCGGCGTTACAAAATAGACAATTCAAGTCGCCAAAAACACGGGGCATTGCTCGATTCTGAGATTTTGGCTCAGGTCTATGCAGAACTTATTGGCAGTACGCAGGGTCATTTATCTCTTTCAAAAGAAGCTCAAAACACGACAGAAAAGACAGTCAAAAGCTATCAAGCAAAACAACGTGAGAACGCCTTAAGTCAACGTCTTACGGATGAGGAACGGGCTGCTCATCAGTCTTTTCTGTCTGAAGAATTTGGTGATGACGCTATTTGGCAAAAATATATGAAGTAAAATTTTTGCTCATCCGTTTTAATTTATCATTTGTTTTGATTTGATCTCATCGCTCATGTTTTGTTTATACAATGCAGCAAAATCTATCGGGTCAAGCTGTAAGGGAGGGAAGCTTCCCTCTTGGGTCATTTGTAATATCAAAGCTCTTACAAACGGAAAAATATAGTTCGGGCAGGTAATCATCAAAATTTGTTGTAATGCTTTTTCTTGAATGTTTTTTAGTTGAAAAAGGCCAGCATAGGCAAGCTCAACTTTATAGATAAAGTGCTTTTCACTTTTTGCATCCGCTGTGAATTCCAGTACCACTTCAAATATGTCATCTTTTATTTTTCTGCCATTCACCCCGATTTCGATCTGGATATTGGGATTTTCTCCAGGTTGTTCCAGGCTTTGGGGGGCATTGGGGTTTTCAAAGGAGAGATCTTTTAGGTATTGACCTATCATACTGATTTGCATGTGAGTGTTTTGATCGTGTTCATCTTGTTGCATAATGGTTATTTCTAAGTTTTCGGGGGTTGATTTTCTGAATTTGGAAGCTGTAAAGGGGCTTTGGCTTTTTCTGATGTCTCATTTTGATTTTCATTGATTACGGTGTAGTCTTCAAAGTCAACAATAGTTTCATTGTTTGATGTTTTTTTGCTTGTAAAGGTTTTATCAAATTTTTTTGATTTTAATAGTGTTGTTATGAGTCTTTTGCTGCTCCATCTGCGTAAAGGTGTAATGAATGTTATAACTCCTAGGAGGTCGGTTATCAGTCCTGGAATGATCAGCAATACACCTGCTAATCCTATCAAGACGGTTTCTAGAATTGAATCAAGTGGAATTTGTCCTTGATTTAAGGTGTGTTGTGCTTCCTTTAGGGCTGAAAATCCCTGACGTTTTACCAGCATGATCCCGAGTATCGCAGTTAGAATGATATTGATTATTACAGGCAAAACGCCAATATATTGGCCTATGTAAATTAATAGACTAAGTTCAGTGAGTGCTGTTGCTATGAATATGATTGCTGATTTTGACATGGTTCTCTATAGAAGCTGAGGTTGCTATTGTGATCAAAGCTTTAGTAGACGGCAAAAAAGACAGGTGCTATTAATAGGATTAGAAAGTTTTATTTTGAGATGTATTGATCTCTTTGATCGTAAAGACATTTTGATTTATCCAAATTTTCGTATATTTATATTATTTTCTAGTATGAAAACATATTAAAAAGAGAAAAGACGAATTTCATGTAGAGCATATATCATATTAGCAATGAGTGATTATACTTCCTGAAATCAATATAATATTATGACATATGTGCTTTTTTGAAGTGCATTGTAATTTGATGGGGTGCCAAGACATTGGGCGATTATATTACACTCTTATTCCTTGTAATTGCTGTTGTTATCTTTTTTAGACTAAGGAGCGTGCTTGGAAGACGTACTGGCCATGAACGCAGTCCGCTAGATTATCAGTCACAAAGTGACCGAGACACGGATAATGACACATACGGTAAAGACAATGTTGTTGCTTTGCCAAAATCACACGGAAAGTACAAGCAAAAGTCAGGGGCTGAAGCTGATAAGCAGGATCTGGATGAGCTTATCCGTAATCATGCACAGCCTGGAACTGAACTTGAGGCGGGTTTGAAAGCGCTCATTGCGCGTGATTCCCTGTTTGACCCATCTGAGTTTCTTGTGGGTGCTAAAACAGCTTATGAGATGATTGTTGTTGCTTATTCTGAAGGGAACAAAAACAGTCTTAAGCCTTTGCTGAGCCCGGATGTTTATGATGGTTTTGTTGAAGAAATTGATAACAGGAATGAACGAGACGAAGTGATGGACTCAAGCTTTGTTGGTATTAACAAAGCAGTGTTGATGGAAGCTGAGCTTAAAAACAATGATGCGCTCGTTACAGTGAAATTTGTGAGTGAGATGATTATTGCTGTCCGCAATACGGAAGGAAAAATTCTTTCTGGAGATCCAAAGAAAATTATTGATGTCACCGATATTTGGACATTTTCCCGTGATGTAACATCTAAAGATCCGAACTGGAAACTTATAGGGACAGGAACAGAAAATTAAATTCTTTTTATATTTACAATATATTGAACTTTTTGTTACTAGAGAATATTAGCTTAAAGTGCGTTAACCATTTATGTTGTAGTATTTCTAAAAACGAGCAATTTTAGCTCAAGACCGACGTGTGGATACAGGTAAAGTGCATCAAGGTTTATAATGCTTTGATATAAGTATGAAATAGTCTGGTTTGGTAGTGCTGACGTGATTCGTTTTTTTGTTTTTTCCTTGTTGCTTGTTCTTGGTGCCTGTGCCCAACCTGAGATGCTCTTGATATCTAAAGATACCCCTTCAAATAACGTTGTGAAGACTTCTCTTCCTCAACAGAAGAAATTGCCAAAGGGTGTGCGATTTCATCCGGTTTCTTTTTCTGATCTGCCTGGTTGGCGTAAGGATGATCATAAGGCCGCGTTTTTGGCTTTCCGTCGTTCTTGCGAGAAAATCATGTCTTCTCAAGTTCGTGTTGCGGGTTTGGGGGAAAAATCGAAGTTTAAGGCGATGTCACGTGCTTGTCTTGAATTACAGAAATTTAAAAAAATGCCAGAGCGAAATGCCGCTAGACGTTTTTTTGAGACACATTTTCAGCCACACAAAATTGTTGTTTCGCGCAAAGGTGTGCGCAGTTTACTGACCGGCTATTATGAGCCTATTTTGCAAGGCTCACGCGTTCGAACAAAAAGATTTTATGTTCCGATTTATAAAAAGCCTGCGGATTTGATTTCCCTGAGTCGGGAAGATAGGAAGAATAAAAACCTTAAAGGGCTGACCATGGGCCGTAAAACGGCACGTGGGATTCGCCCTTATTACACTCGTGAAGAGATTGATAAGGGGAGGCTCAAAGGCGAAGGCGTAGAGTTGCTTTATCTAGATGATGAAGTAGACGCTTTCTTTTTGCAAATTCAAGGTTCTGGCCGTATTCGTTTTAAAAATGGAACACATGCACGGGTTAATTTTGCAGCACGTAATGGTTACCCTTATAGCTCCATTGGGCGTTATATGTTGGCTAAGGGTTTGGTTAAACGCTCTAATGCGTCTTTGGCTTCAATGAAAAAATACCTTCGTGCTAATATCAAAAAACGTCGAAAAATCTTATGGCAAAATAAATCTTACATTTTCTTTAGAGAATTGAATAATTATAAAAGCAAAGATGGACCGATGGGCGCTATGGGTGTGCCTTTAACCTCAGGACGGTCACTTGCTGTTGATACCCGTTATCATCAACTTGGCACACCAATATACGTTGTTTCTCCTAAGTTAAAATCTCATAGAAAAAATGGTTTTCGGCGGCTGATGGTAGCTCAGGATGTGGGGTCTGCTATCAAGGGTCCTCAGCGTGGTGATATTTATTGGGGCTCTGGTAAAAAAGCTGGTCAAATTGCGGGGCGGACAAAAAGTGCAGGTCAGTTCTTTGTTCTTTTGCCAAAACGTTAGGGTGTGTCTCTCATTCTATTCCTATGAACCGAATTAAGGGGCTCTAATTAAGCCCAGTTATGGATAAGGGAAAAAAATACCTCCGTCATTCCAGCCAGAAAATAGTTATTTTGTTTTAGATTCCAGCTTTCACTGGAATGACAAACGGAGTTTATCTTGATAAAATCAAACCATTTAAAAGTTGGATCAGTTATATTTACGGATGGTGTTTTATTACAATTTTTGTGAAAAATGAGTAGACCTTCTAAAGAAAAAGATTCCAAACAAAAGCAAGATCTTAGTGCTCTTAATTCTGAAGATGCGAAGGTTTGGGAGCGTTTTGCGTCTTCTGTTGACCCGCTTCGAAATCAAGATACTCCGTCACCATCTAAGACCTCTCAAAGTGTTTCTGCTCAAGATCAAAAGTCAGAGTTTGCGCAGTTGTTATCGGAGGAGCATTCGGGGGTAAATCGGGCTGTTGTTAAAGATAATAAAGACGTTCCTGTGAAAGTGGATGTTTCTCGAAAAAAGCCCCAAAAACCAAAACCTATTCCTGAATTGACGTCTTTTAATACCAAGGATTATCGCAAGGTTGGGCGGCAACAGCATGAGATTGATGCCACTTTGGACTTACATGGGTATCGTCAAGATCAGGCTTATACCAAGCTCAAAAGGTTTTTAGTACATGCGCAAACTATCGGTGCGCGTTATGTTTTGGTGATTACTGGAAAAGGGCGGCAGAAGTCTTCTTATGAGGATGATGATCTCTATCTGCAAAGTTCATCGCAATATGGTGTGCTGCGCCAAGCTGTTCCGCAATGGTTACAAGAAGATGAGTTTCGCAAATGTGTTGTTGGTTTCGCACCCGCTCATGGCCATAATGGAGGGGAGGGGGCGCTTTATGTCCATATCAGGAAGAAGAAAGCGTGATTGCGTTTGGTTATAAAAAACTATAGCTGGTTCAACCTAAAATGGTTTATTTTTATCAAGATGCTCTCAATTTGTCATTCCAGCGAAAGCTGGAATCTTTAAATATCAGTATGTTGCAAGTTCCAGAGATCCCGGCTCGCGTGCATTAGATGCACTTGGCCGGGATGACGATTTGTATTTTGCTCTTTCGGGCTTAACTCTCTAAATTATAAAATGAACTTTGACATATCTGAGTTTTCTATCAAATCACCGATGTGCTCTTTGACATAGGCTTCATCGACAATGACTTTTTCGCCAGGTTTGTCGGTTGCCTCAAAGGATATTTCATCTAGTACTCGTTCCATCACCGTCATAAGCCGTCTGGCCCCGATGTTTTCGATATTTGCGTTAACATCTACCGCGATATTTGCAAGGGCTTCGATGCCATCGTCGGTGAATTCCATTTCTACATTTTCTGTTTTCATGAGCTCTATATATTGTTTTATCAGGCTAGCTTTAGGCTCAATTAGGATGCGGCGGAAATCTTCTTTCGTGAGGGCGCGTAATGTCACGCGGATTGGGAGGCGGCCTTGGAGTTCTGGTAATAGATCAGAGGGTTTGGCCACATGAAATGCGCCAGAAGCAATGAACAGGATATGGTCGGTTTTGACCTGGCCATATTTGGTGCTAACCGTCGTGCCTTCAATGAGAGGTAAAAGGTCACGCTGTACGCCTTCACGGCTGACATCTCCACCAACACGTTCTGAGCGCGCTGAGATTTTGTCGATTTCATCCAAGAAGACAATGCCTTTGTTTTCGACGGTGTCAATGGCTTCTTGTACAATCTGATCCTCATCAATGAGTTTGTCTGATTCTTCGGCTATTAAGCTCTCGTAACTGTCTTTGATGGTGATTTTTCGGGTTTTGGTTTTTTGGTTAAAGGCTTTGCCGAACATATCGTTGAGGTTGATCATGCCAACCTGGCTGCCTGGCATTCCCGGTATTTCGAAGCTTGGCATACCGCCGTTTCCGGTATCTGCCATTTCGATTTCAATTTCTTTGTCATCGAGTTCGTTTTCTCGCAGTTTTTTACGGAATGCTTCCCTGGTGGAAGGGCTTGCATCTGCTCCAACGAGAGCATTAAGCACACGTTCTTCTGCATTAATGTGGGCTTTTGCGCGAACTTCACTGTGCTTTTGGTCGCGCACGAGACTCATGCTGACTTCCATTAAATCGCGTATAATTTGCTCAACATCGCGGCCTACGTATCCAACTTCAGTAAATTTTGTGGCCTCGACTTTGGCAAAAGGTGCATTGGCGAGTTTTGCCAATCTTCTTGAGATTTCTGTTTTGCCAACGCCGGTTGGCCCGATCATGAGAATGTTTTTTGGCAGAACTTCTTCACGCATTTCATCATCAAGTTGTAAACGGCGCCAGCGGTTTCGCAGTGCAATGGCAACAGCGCGCTTGGCATCTTTTTGGCCGATGATATAGCGGTCTAGTTCAGAGACGATTTCGCGGGGGGAGAAGTTGGTCATAGGTTTTGCTTCTGTGTTGAATGATTTACTGGGGTGCGTGATTTTTAAAGTGTTTCAATGGTAAGATTTTCATTTGTATAGACGCAAATATCAGCGGCAATTTTCATTGCTTTTCTGGCTATTGTTTCGGGGCCATGGTCGGTATCAATCAAGGCCTTGGCGGCGGCTTGTGCATAATTTCCGCCAGAGCCGATGCCGATAACGCTGTCTTCAGGCTCTAGCACGTCTCCTGTGCCTGTTAAAACAAGCGTGTTGGATTTGTCGGCAACGATCATCATGGCTTCTAGGCGTCTGAGATATCTGTCTGTGCGCCAGTCTTTGGCAAGCTCCACACATGCTCTGACCAATTGTTCAGGATATTGTTCCAGTTTGGATTCTAAGCGTTCAAAAAGCGTGAAGGCATCGGCTGTGGCACCGGCAAATCCTGAAATTACATCGCCCTTGCCTAAGGTACGTACTTTTTTGGCATTTCCTTTGATGACTGTATCGCCAAGACTGACCTGGCCATCTCCTGCAATAACGATTTTTTCGTCTTTGCGGACGGCTAAAATTGTTGTGCCATGCCATATGGGGATGTTGTTGTGAGAAGCGGGTGTTGTCATTAATCGCCTTACTGTCTTCTATCGTTGTAATGTTTTATTCTTTTTGTCGAATTGTTTGTGTTGTTGAATGGTTCTTAAAAGAAATATATTACTTTTTTAAACTTTACATGTTGTATTGTCTAAATATTTTTCGGTATATAGTCACGAATTTATTTTATTAAAGGCTGTGGAATTTAGATTGAGACATTTATTTGGGTTAAGACATTTCTATGCGCACTGCTGATATATCGCGAAAAACTCAAGAAACCAACATTCAAGTGTCTGTGAATTTAGATGGTTCCGGGCAATATACGGTTGATACCGGTATTGGTTTCTTTGATCATATGTTGGAGCAACTTGCTCGCCATTCCCTTATTGATATCACTGTTAAAGCAGTGGGAGATTTGCATATTGATATGCATCATACGGTTGAGGATGTGGGCATTGCGCTGGGCCAAGCGTTTGATAAAGCCTTAGGTGATAAAAAGGGGATTACCCGTTATGCTTCAGCATATTTGCCGATGGATGAGGCTCTAACGCGGTTGAGTTTGGATGTATCGGGTCGGCCTTATCTGGTCTGGCATGTTGCATTTTCGCAAGGCAAAATTGGTGAGATGGATACCGAGTTGTTTCGTGAGTGGTTTCATGCTTTTGCGCAAAATGCTTATCTTACATTGCATGTTGAGACGCTTTATGGTGAAAATAACCATCACATTGCAGAGAGCTGTTTTAAGGCATTAGCGCGTTCCCTTAAAAGTGCTATTGCTGTCGATGAACGGCAGAAAAATAAGATTCCATCGACCAAGGGTCGATTGGGTGCGTAGGTTTTAGGTTATGACAAGTTATACCATTTTTCAGCCTCCGGTTCCGGCGCTTGACTCCGTTTCGCGTTCTGATGAACTTGTGTTTGTTAAAGAGGGATTTTCTTGGGCTGCTTTTTTGATCCCCCTGATTTGGCTGGTGTATCACAGAGTATGGATTGGGCTGGGGCTCATGCTTGCCATAAGTATTGTTATCAATGTTATTTTTGAATCGCTTCGTAGTCCTGAGATTTATGCAACTTTGGCTTTTTTGGCGATCTCGCTTATTGTTGCCTTTGAAGGCAATGCTATGCGCCGGTGGCAGTTAAGCCGTAGAGATTATCGTTTGATCGGTGTTGTATCTGGACGTAATTTGAGCGAGTGTGAAGAGATTTTCTTTCGGATACATGGTGATGAAATTCTTGCTGAGCCTGCTGATTCCAGCCAAGACATGGGCCAAACGCTTTCCTTGCCTTTAATGCCCGGTTCTTCTTCTAAACCTTCGTCGTTGCATGATGAGCAAATCAAGACTTCCTGGATATGAGTGTTGTTATTATTGATTATGGGTCTGGTAATTTGCACTCAGCGCTAAAGGCGTTTGAGCGCGCCGCATCAGATGCAGGTTTGCAGACTTCAATCCAGCTTACAACACGCCCTGAAGATGTGCTTGGTGCTGATCGGGTGGTGTTGCCAGGTGTTGGTGCTTTTGCAGATTGTCGTGCTGGTTTGGAAAATATACCCGGTATGCTCGATGCCTTGGATGAGGCTGTGCGGGTTCAAGCCAAGCCTTTTTTAGGGATATGTGTTGGGATGCAATTAATGGCCCAGCGCGGTCTGGAGCATGGGCAATGGGATGGTTTTGGCTGGATTGATGGGGAAGTAAGAGCGATTGAACCTTGCGATCCTGATTTGAAGATTCCGCATATGGGCTGGAATACACTTGATGTTGTCTCTAAACATGAAGTATTGCAGGGCCTTGCAACCGGTGCGCGGGGTCTGCATGGGTATTTTGTGCATTCGTATCATTTTCGTGCTACAGAGCCTGATGTGGTTGTGGCCGAGGCGGATTATGGTGGGCCTGTAACGGCTATCGTGGCAAAAGAAAATATGATTGGAACTCAGTTTCATCCAGAAAAAAGCCAGCAGCTTGGGTCGCACTTGATTGAGAATTTTTTGCGCTGGGCGCCATAAAAAACGAAGTGATTGAAGATGATTTTATTTCCTGCAATTGATCTTAAAGATGGCCAGTGTGTTCGGCTCAAGCTGGGTGACATGGAGCAGGCCACAGTGTTTCATGATGACCCGGTGGAACAAGCCCGTCATTTTCAAGCGCAAGGGTTTAAATATTTGCATATTGTAGATTTGAACGGTGCGTTTGCGGGCAAACCTGTTCATGGAGATGTTGTTGAGAATATTGTTAGCGCTCTTTCAATACCAGCCCAATTGGGCGGCGGTATTCGGGATTTCGAGACCATTGAGATGTGGCTGGCAAAAGGGGTAGCGCGGGTTATTCTTGGCACTGTTGCGGTGCGTGATCCAGAACTGGTACGCCGGGCGTGCCAAGCTTTTCCTGGGCAGATTGCCGTTGGTATTGATGCTAAAGGCGGATACGTTGCTGTTGAGGGCTGGGCTGAGACTTCTGAATTAAGCGCGATTGAGTTGGCAAAGCGTTTTGAAGATGCTGGGGTGTCGGCTCTGATTTATACAGATATTGACCGGGATGGTGTGCTTAAAGGTTTAAATATAGACGCAACCTTGGCACTCGCCCATAGTGTTTCTATTCCTGTGATTGCTTCGGGGGGATTGGCTTCTATTGATGATGTGAAACGGTTGCTAGAGCCAGATTGTGCGATTTTAGAGGGAGCTATTTCAGGCCGGGCGCTTTATGATGGGCGGCTTGATGCTGGGGAAGCGTTGGCGTTGATTGAAGGTTCTCGTGGCTTATAAGATAACCTTAAGTAGGATTAGGGAAATTGCATTTTATATATCAAAACGTGCCACCGTCATTCCCGCGCAAGCGGGAATCTCGGAAAAGTTGCAATGAGATCCCAGCTTTCGCTGGGATGACGAGGTATTTCATATTTTTCTCATCCATAACTGGGCTTCATATCATATTATGCTAAAAATACGTGTGATCCCATGTCTTGATGTGAAAGATGGCCGTGTGGTCAAAGGGGTTAATTTTGTTGATTTGATTGATGCGGGTGATCCGGTTGAAGCGGCTATTGCTTATGATGCTGCGGGGGCTGATGAGCTTTGTTTTTTAGATATAACAGCCAGTCATGAAAACCGTGATACGATTTTTGATGTGGTACAACGTACGGCTGAGCATTGTTTTATGCCGCTTACGGTTGGGGGCGGTGTGCGCACCACAGATGATATTCGAAAATTATTGGAAGCTGGTGCTGATAAAGTTTCAATGAATACAGCAGCGGTTCAAAGACGGGAATTTGTGCGTGAAGGTGCTGAAAAGTTCGGGGCGCAATGTATTGTGGTTGCGATTGATGCAAAACGAGTTTCTGATGAGGGGCAAGAACCGAAGTGGGAGATTTTTACCCATGGTGGGCGTAAGCCAACTGGTCTTGATGCGATTGAATATGCAAGAGAAGTGGTTGGACTTGGGGCTGGTGAGATATTATTAACCTCTATGGATCGTGATGGCACGCGTGCTGGGTTTGATTTGCAATTAACACGTGCTATTGGTGATGCTGTGAGTGTGCCTGTGATTGCTTCTGGCGGTGTTGGCACTCTTGATCATTTGGTTGATGGTGTATTGCATGGCAAGGCAAATGCGGTTTTGGCGGCCTCTATCTTTCATTTTGGCGATTACACCATTGGTCAGGCCAAGCAGCATATGGCACAACAGGGCATTCCAGTGCGATTAGATGGATTGAGTTAGCTTTTCATGGATCTTGATATTTTACAAAAACTTGTACGCATTATTGATGATCGCAAAGAGGCTACTGAGGATGTATCTTACACAAAGCAGTTGCTAAATGCAGGACCTGAAAGGTGTGCTAAAAAGCTAGGTGAAGAGGCTGTTGAAACCGTTATTGCTCTCGTTGCCCAAGATGATGATGCACTAAAAGCTGAAGCGGCTGATTTGCTGTATCATTTGTTGGTGGCTCTGGCATGTCGCAATATTGCTCTAGAGGATGTGCTTGGCCTTCTAGAGCAGCGCATGGGTGTTTCGGGACTGGATGAAAAAGCTGCGCGAACACGTGGTTAATATATAGCAAATACTTAAGATTATGGCCCTTGTTGTTGAAAATATAATAAAACAAGACGATCTCGAATTTTCTCCTTACAAGACTTTTTCACGAGCAGAATGGGCATGTTTGCGCGCTGATACCCCGATGACATTGGATGAGGGTGACCTGGAAAAACTCAGTGGTTTGACCGAGCAGGTTTCCATGGATGAGGTCGTTACGATTTATTTGGCGTTATCGCGGTTGCTTAATCTTTATGTGGAAGGTTCGCAGGCGCTGCATTTGGCGACATCGCAATTTCTTAGTCAAAATGATCATAAGGTGCCGTTTATTATCGGCATCGGGGGCTCTGTTTCTGCTGGAAAAAGTACGACGGCTCGTGTGTTGCAAGCTTTGCTAGCTAGGTGGCCATCGCACCCACGTGTTGATTTGGTGCCAACGGATGGTTTTTTGTATCCCAATTCAGTTTTGCAAAGCCGGGATCTCATGACCAAAAAGGGGTTTCCGCAAAGTTTTGATCGCCATACTTTGCTACGTTTTTTAGCGGATATCAAGGCGGGCAAACGGTATGTGGAAGCACCGGTTTATTCGCATTTTCACTATGATATTGTGCCTGATGAAACGATTGTGGTGGATCAACCGGATATTCTGATTGTTGAGGGGCTTAATGTGTTACAGCCTGCACGGTTGCCCAAAGATGGTAAGGAAATTCCGTTTGTTTCTGATTTCTTTGACTTTTCGATTTATATCGATGCAGATATTGATTTGTTAGAGCAATGGTATGTGGCGCGTTTTTTACGTTTGCGCGAGACAGCTTTTCGTGATCCAAAGGCTTATTTTCATAGATACTCTAAGTTAATCAATGCAGACGCTATTGAAACGGCAAGTGATATATGGAATGAAATCAACCTGCCAAATTTGAAAAAAAATATCTTGCCGACGCGCCAGCGGGCTTCTTTGATCCTTAAAAAGGGAGCCTTCCATAATGCGGTCTCTGTTGATTTACGCAAATTGTGATTGATAGTATTTTTTACGTGTTTTTGGCGTCTTCTATGGCTTTTTGAATTGTTTCCTTGGCTTCATTTGCATTGCCCCAGCGCTCAATTTTAACCCATTTGTTGTTTTCCAGGTCTTTGTAATGTTCGAAAAAATGAGCTATACGTTGTAATAAGATATCTGGTAAATCACTGATATCTTTCGTTTTTTCATACATAGGTGAGACTTTTGGTGATGGGACCGCAATAATCTTTTCATCCCCTCCACCTTCATCTGACATGATGAGAACGCCAATGGGTTTACAGTTTATAATGGCACCTGGAATAAGAGGGCGTTGATTGGGAATAAGCACATCTATAGGATCGCCATCGGCTGATAGAGTATGGGGTACAAAGCCATAATTTCCTGGATAGGTCATGGCAGTGTATAAAAAGCGGTCCACAAACATAGTGCCAGAGGCTTTGTCCATTTCGTATTTGATTGGTTCGCCCCCTATGGGAACCTCGATCGCAACATTTATGTCTTCTGGTGGATTATCTCCAATAGGGATTGCATCTATGCGCATGTGCTGCCTTTCATGATCAAATATTGTGATGTGTTAGAGGTTGTGTTGGGATTATTGTTTATTCGGTTTAGAATGATCTTACTTTATATACATATAAAATCACCCAGAGATCCCCGCTTTCGCGGAGATGAAGATGGGTGATTTTTTGAGATTCCCGCTTTCGCGGGAATGACCAACCGAGAGTATCTTAAAATATAAATCATGTTGGATTGGATCTATATCCCAAGCTTTTTGTTTTGGAAGGTAACTAAAATCTAATCTGAATTATTTCACTTGCTGGAAAGCTTGCGTTGTTGCCGTATTAAAAGATTTCGCGGTATCGGCTGTGATTTTGCTTGAGATTTCGTAAATCTCTTTTGATTGTTCGCTTAGCTTTTCAAATTGTTGCTTCATAAATTCTGCTTGAATTTGTGCAGCTTCTGGAACAGATTTGGTTTGCAAAATCGCTTCTGCAACTGCAAATGCAGCTTTGGTATTCTCTGATGTTTGCGCAATTAGTGTATCTGCAATCTCTTTTGTGCCTTGTTGCGCAGTCGTGTAGACGTCTTCAAATGCTTTGGTGGCATCTTCTGTCATTTCAGAAAACTTTGAATATGCATCACGTGTCTTGTTCATGTTTTCTTCCATTGCTTTTTGAACACCTTCTGGCATAACCATTTCTTGTGTTTTTTTAATCATTTCTTCAGCTTGTTTGGCATATTCTTGCATTTTCGTCTCCAATATTGCTCAATGTGTGGGATGATGTGAAAACTATATATAAATATATAAAGTTAATTTTGTTGCAATGCAACATATTTTTTGCAGTGCAATAAAATATTCATTTCTCCTGATTTTGTTAAAGTGCAGCTGCTTTTTTTTCAGCCTTTTTGCGCTCGTTAGGATCAAGATATTTTTTACGCAACCTTATGGACTCTGGGGTAATTTCAACCAGTTCATCGTCGTTGATATACGATAAAGCTTTTTCCAAAGACAGTCTTATTGGTGGGGTTAACGCAACGGCGTCATCTTTTCCAGCGGCTCTGACATTAGTCAATTTTTTACCTTTGAGGACATTTACTTCTAAATCATTACCTCTGGAATGTTCACCAACAATCATGCCTTGATACACTTTGGTTTGCGGCTTAATCATGAGGGGGCCGCGGTCTTCGAGATTCCATAGCGCATAGGCTACGGCCTCTCCTTGAGAGTTGGCAATCAGAACGCCGGTGTGGCGGCCTTGAATTTGGCCTTTATGTTCGGCCCAATCGTGAAAGACCCGGTTCATTATGGCTGTGCCCCGGGTGTCTGATAATAGCTCGCCATGGTATCCGATTAGACCTCTTGTTGGCACATGGAGGACCAAACGTTGGCGTCCACCGCCAGAGGGTTTCATCTCGATTAATTCACCTTTGCGTTCGGATAGTTTTTGCACAATTGTGCCGGTGAATTCTTCATCCACGTCGATTGTAACTTCTTCAATCGGCTCTGAAGGCTTTTTGCT
This sequence comes from Pseudomonadota bacterium, assembly GCA_039033475.1. Taxonomy (GTDB): domain Bacteria; phylum Pseudomonadota; class Alphaproteobacteria; order Rhizobiales; family CBDHHC01; genus JBCCCO01. Next base: position 42,326 of record JBCCCO010000005.1, read on the forward strand.
AGCCTCATCAGTTTTCATGACAACACGGGGCCTTGATACGGTGAGTTCAAAGCCTTCACGGCGCATGGTTTCTATCAGAATAGAGAGTTGTAATTCTCCGCGTCCTGAAACTTTAAAGGCGTCTTTGTCATCTGTTTGTTCGACTTTAAGGGCGATGTTGCCTTCAGCTTCTTGTTGCAAGCGGTCCCATATCACGCGGCTTTGAACCTTGCTGCCTTCCTGTCCGGCTAATGGGCCATCGTTAATGCGAAACAGCATGGATAGAGTTGGTGGATCAATGGGTTGTGCTGGGAGTGCCGTTTCAACGGATAGCTCGCAAATGGTGTTTGACACAGTGGCTTTGGCTAACCCTGATATGGCGATAATATCTCCGGCGCTGCCTACTTCTATCGGTTCTCTTTCAAGGCCCCTGAAGCCAAGCACTTTAGAAATTCGGCCTTGCTCCACGATTTCATTGTTTCGCGATAGCGCTTTTACTTGCATGTTAGGTTTTATGCTGCCTGAGGTGATGCGGCCAGTGATGATGCGGCCTAAGAAAGAATCAGATTCTGTTGTGGTGGCGAGCATTTGAAATGGAGCGTCCTGATTAACATCTGGTAGGGTGACATGGCTTAGCACCAAATCCAAAAGCGGGGCCATGGTGTCTTTGGGGCCTGTTGGTTCGTTAGACATCCAGCCTTGTTTTGCTGAGCCATAGAGAATTGGGAAATCAAGCTGTTCTTCATTGGCTTCAAGAATGGCAAATAAATCGAAGACTTCATCGACCACGTCTTCATGACGCTCTTCTGGTTTGTCAATTTTGTTGATGGCAACTATTGGCTTCAGGCCGATGTTCAATGCTTTGGAGACCACGAATTTTGTTTGTGGCATAGGGCCTTCGGCAGCATCAACCAAGACAATTGCTCCATCTACCATGTTGAGTATGCGCTCTACCTCGCCACTGAAATCGGCATGGCCTGGGGTATCGATGATGTTAATGCGGGTGTCTTTCCATAAGATGCTGGTGCATTTGGCAAGAATGGTGATACCGCGTTCGCGCTCTAAGTCGTTTGAATCCATTGCTCGCTCGCTGACTTTTTGATTGTCGCGAAACGTGCCAGATTGTTTTAGCAGCACATCAATGAGGGTGGTTTTGCCATGGTCGACGTGCGCGATGATAGCAATGTTTCGTATGTTGTTTGCCGGTTGGGACATGAGCTTTTTGTTATTCCGATTTGTGTGTTATTTTTCAATTTGGTTTTGACGTAACACAGAAATTTGGGTGTGGCTATTTCTTAATAAATAAGTACAGGGCTTTTGTGAATGTAGGCCGTATCATCGATTTGATTGATTAAGAAATCTGCCACATCAGCGCGGCTGATAAAACCGATTTTCCATTTTTTCTTTTCGGTTAAGACTTGGTAGGTTTTCTTGGCAGGCAATCGGGTGAGGATGCCGGGGCGAACGATGGTCCAATCAAGGGTGCTGTTTTGGATATGGTCTTCTTCGCGGGTTTTATCGTCGTATATGGTGCCCAAGAAAAAGGGGCGCAGCATTTTGGTGATGAAAATATTTCCTGAATTTTTACTCTCTCCTGCGCCTAATCCTGTGACAGAGATGAGACGTTTGACACCATGGTTTTGCATGGCTTTGATGACAACTTGAATGCTGTCTGAAAATAATGTGACATCTTGAAAGGTCGGAGATATGCCAAGGGTTGTGATGACCGCATTGCATCCTGTGATTGCTTCATTTATGGCAACTTCATCTGTAGCACTTGCACTGATAGGGACAAGATTTGGGTTGCTGATTTCAATGTGTTCTGCTGAACGGGCAAGGGCTCGTACTTTATGGCCGGCTTCAAGAGCTTGTTTTATGGTTTCCAGGCCGACGCCTTTGCTTGCGCCTATGATGAGAACAGTTGCCATGTTGATGTCTAACCCGATTTAGAAGATATTTTAAAAGGTATGTTGTTCTATGAAAATTCATAAAACAAAAGCCCCTCATCATCCCGGCCAAGTGCATGCAATGCACGTGAGCAAAGGATCTCTGAAACGTAAAACTATTGATAACCAAAGAGATTCCAGCTTTCGCTGGAATGACGGTGGCGCGTTTTGGTGTTTAAAATATACTTTTTCTTATTCATAATTGGGATTACCCTAGAGCGTTGCGTAGTTTTGTTGCGTGCTCAGCTAAGATGTCTTGTTCAGCCATTATGCCTGGGGGGCGAAGCTCTACACCTTCTTGTCTTGGTAAAATATGAAAATGGAGATGAAACACTTCTTGGCCTGATGCGGCCTCATTAAATTGCTGAATAAGAAGGCCTTGTGCTGCAAAAACTGTTATTGCGGCTTTGCCAATTGTTTTTACAGTCTGAATAACAGCTGTTAAATCGTCTGGATTAATATCTAATATGTTACGGCATGGGGCTTTGGGAATAACCAGGGTATGGCCATCGCTGCGTGGCATAATATCCATAAAGGCGAGCACTTTATCTGTTTCATAAACATTATGACAGGGGATTTCGCCGCGCAGTATTTTTGCAAAGATATTGTCATTCTCATATGTTGCTGTCTTTTCAGTCATTTTTATTGGTCCTTTGGCAGGTTGTGCTGACATCTGGTTTTTGTGCGTAAGGCGTATGGGTGGAGAGAATATTGTTTTCAAAAGCAATGTGGTCTTTTTCATGTTCAAGATATCTTGCAATCACATGACGTAACTCTGGGTTGGTAATATAGTGTGTGCTGTATGTTAGTGTTGGCACGTAGCCTCTTGCCAATTTGTGCGCGCCTTGAGCGCCCGCCTCTACTCGAGATAGGCCGTTTTGAATCGCAAAGTCAATAGCTTGATAGTAACACGCTTCAAAATGCAAAAATTTGTGGTCTTCAATGGCTCCCCAGTTGCGGCCATACAGCGTATCACCACCGATAAAATTTAAGGCACCTGCAATAATCTTATCACCACGATGACAGAGTATGAGCAAAATTTGATCTCTCATTGTTTCATTAATATGTGAAAAGAACTCTCTGGTCAAATAAGCCTGGCCCCATTTTCGTGATGAGGTGTCGAGATAAAATTCGTAAAAATGGTCCCAATGGTTTTCTTGTAAATCTGAGCCGGTGAGCCATTTGATGGTGATGTTATTGTTTTGTGCTTCACGGCGTTCTTTGCGAATGGTTTTACGTTTGCGTGACGAGAGGGTTGCTAAAAACTCATCGAAGGTTTTGTAAGCATTGTTGTGCCAATGAAATTGTTGACTGTGTCTGGTTAAAAATCCCATCTCTGACATGATAGTATGTTCTTGTTCATTCAAAAATGTGCAGTGAAATGAGGATATATCAAGTTTTTCAACAAGTTGTATAGCTGCTGCAGCGAGGCTTTTTTGATGTTTCTTTTGATTTGGGTTTGCTGGGGTGAGTAGCCGTGGTCCAGTTGCCGGGGTAAACGGTATAGCGCATTGTAATTTGGGGTAGTATTGTTTATGCAAGCGCATGTAAAGTTCTGCCCAGGCGTGGTCAAAAATATATTCGCCATAGCTGTGGGATTTGATGTAACATGGCATTACGCCAAGGATGGTATCTTGATTATTTTCTTCAGAATTTTGCATGGCCGTATCTTCTGCTGATAGCGCGAGGTGACAAGGCATCCAGCCGGTTTTTTTGCATACGGATTTTGATTTTTCTAAGGCGTTTAAAAAGTGGTAGGAGACAAAGGGGTTATAGGTTTTAGGATTTGGGTTGGCACATGCATTCCAGCTTTTGGCACTTAATTCTGCAATGCTGCTGACAGAGCGGACGAAATGTTTTGTTGGTGGTGAAGCCATGGCATTTTATGTTTAGGGTTGTTCAGTTATGTATCAAGAAACAATCAACACCCCTCTTGTCATCCTAGCGAAAGCTGAGATCTCTTTGCGATTTTTTTTAGATTCCCACTTTCGCGGGAATGACGGCGGCGCGTTTTGAGGTGTAAAATGCACTTTTCTTACTCAATTAAGTGAAATTGCTAAAGTAGCATAGCTTATACGGCAAGAGTTTCAATGTCGATTGCTATCGCAGGACATAAACCACGGACAGAATTTCCCAAGAATATCTGTTCTGCGGTTTTTAAATCTTTTCGCGTTAAGCATTGTTCTTTGACTTTTCCTTTTTCAATTAAGTCTGCGCGTAACGTTCCGGCTAATAACCCGCAGGATATTGGCGGGGTAAGAAGCGTGGGATCGCCCTCGCGTTTGATAAACAAGTTGGTACGACTGCCTTCAGTGAGGTGTCCATGTTGGTTAAGAAAAATGACCTCATCACAGTTATATCGCTCTGCCATGGCCTTATGTTCGTCATCATAAAATGCGCGGTTGGTGGTTTTATGATACAAAAATAGATTGTCGGTGTGCATGGTTTTATCTGACATCATATAACGCATGATTTTGTTTGGATTAGGCGCTGGGGCGGGGGTTGATGTTAAGGTGATCCGCCCCTTTTGGGAGAGTAGCAGTCTTACCCGATGTGTTGTTTTTAATGTTTTGGCTAATTCTTCCAATTCTCTTTTTATAGTGCCTTGGTCATATTTAAAATCAAAATAGGCTGCGGAGTGTTTTAGGCGTTGTAAATGGTGGTCATAATAAAGATAGCCGGTTTGTGGCAGACACATCAGCGTTTCCAGTAATTCAAAAGAAGGCCAGCTTTTGGTTAAGAACTGCATTTTGAGTAAGCATTCTTGATACTCTTGCTTTGGTTTAGAATCGCTGACAACGCCGCTGCCAATGCCCATTTCTCCTGTGCCATCTGGCCAAAGGGTGAGCGTACGTATGGCCACATTGAAATAGACTTGTGTGGTTGATTTTTGCTTTGGAAGAAACATACCAATTGTGCCGGTATAAATGCCGCGTGGGGTGTGTTCAAGGTCATGAATTAATTCCATGGCGCGGATTTTGGGGGCACCTGTGATAGAGCCGGGCGGGAATAAAGCTTTGAGCCAGCTTTTCAAGTCGATATCTGGTTTTAAGTTTGCGCAAACCGTTGATGTCATTTGATGAAGTGTGGGATAGGTTTCTACGGCGAAAAGTTCAGGGACATGGACGGAGCCAATTTCTGAGATGCGGGCTAAATCATTGCGCATCAAATCAACGATCATTAAGTTTTCAGCTTGAGATTTTTGGTCTTGCGCAAGCCACGTTTTATTATGCTGATCGTCTTTGTAGGTTAATCCTCGGTCTTTTGTGCCTTTCATTGGGCGGGTCGTGGCACAGCCTTGTTGTAAATCAAGAAATAGTTCTGGTGAGGCGGAGAGTATTGTAAAATCTTCGCCCATTATAAGGGCTCCATGGCCCATGTTTTGTTTACGTTTGAGATCTTGATATAGCGTGGTTGGGTTGCCAGAAAAGGTAAAACTGCTTTTGAATGTGAGGTTGAGTTGGTAGATGTCCCCGCTTGAGATTGCATTTTGTGCGTTTTGAAAACACTCTTGGTAAGAGAGTTCATCGTGGCTGAGTGACATATTTTCTATTGTATAGCCTTCTTTGCCAAATGCTTTGGCGTTGGAAGATAGCCAATCGTCAGTTGCGTTTGAGTTTAAAGGTTCGAAGTGGTCAAAGATGGCGAACCATATCAGTGGGGCGTTGTTTGATTCTTTTGGGAGTAGATGGTTTAGTTTTTTCTCCAAAGCATAGCCGAGTTCGTAAGAGAAAAATCCTGCTGCGGATTTACCTTGCGCTATGGTGTGTTCTAAGTCTGAGAGGGCTTTACCCACTTGCTCAAAATTTTCTGCTACAATGAACCCAGTTGGGTTTTCAAAATAATAAGAGTGTTCTAGTTGGCTGTTGCCAGTATCGATGAGAATTTTGGTCAAGATGAGCTCTTGTTTTAAGCTGCTTTTTTAAACCTTAGTGGATTTAAGAAAAAAGACGAAATACCCTTGTCATCCGCGAGAAAGCGGAGATTTCCTTTTTCAAGGTAACACCTTAATCAATTACTCACAGATTCCAGCTTTTGCTGGAATGACAGTGGAGAGTTTGGGTGTTGAGAATGCAATTTCCTTAATCTTATTGGATTTTTACGTTTTAGAAGCAATTGCAGTCTTGCTTTTGTATATCTTATTACACGGTTTAGCTGGATATGAATAGGGCCTTTGTGGGCGAATGTGGTTGCATATCTTACAAAGACCAGCCAATGCAAGGCAGATACAACCAAAGCCATAATAATACCGGAAAACAGAACGTCGCTTAGAAAGTGTCCGCCTTGTAAGATACGCACTGCACCTGATGCCATTCCGGCTAAGATGCCGTAAAAAATTAGGTTTTGGGCGTGCAGTGGAAATATTAATGCGAGTGCAAAAAAGCCAACAAAAATCATGGCGGCTTCACCGCTGATAAATGAACAATTTCTTTGGCATTGATCTGAGACTTGCATAACAGGTGTGAATTTTTGCTGGCCGTCAAATTGTTGGATGTAGTGAGGTCTGGCTCTGCCCCAATTGTCTTTGAGAAGTGTATTGGCGACAAGGCCAGGGCCGATGATGAGGCATAGCGTTAAGAACATCCATTTAGGGAAGGTTAAATTGAAAACAGAGTTTTTACTGTGTGTACAGATGTACAGACTAATGAGAACGCCAATGCAAAGGGTTGTGAAAAACAGTTGGAACAAGAAGCGTAAGATGGGGCCGATTTGCCAGATATCGAATAAGAACGTACGTTGGCCATGATAAAAGAGGGCGGATACAGCAATGTCAAGATTGGGAAAACTGACAAAAATAAATGCGCATGCAAGCCCTGTAGCGCACGCCAGATTGATGAGTTTTTGACGTACAGTATGCTGTTTTGCCAATGCCTGGTTATGTTGCATCTGCTTTGTATCCTGAAAGTTGGAAAAAATATAAGGTTCTTGTTCGTGTTAGTCCTGCGGGTATCGTGTGTTTGCTCAAGGGTGTTACTTTATCGAATTTTGACAAGATATGATTAGGATTTTGTTTAAATGTTACTAAGAGCATTTGTAAGGGAGCTTTTTGTGCGGAAAAAGGCCTGGTGAGTTGAAAATGGTCTTTTGGGGTGGATTGTGCTTTCCAGCTATAGACTTCTAGGTCTGTTTTATGGAGATAATATAGTAACTCTGCTGTGAGGGCTCTGCGCTCGGTTATTATTGTATTGAGTTGGTGTTTTTCTGATAATGCCCGCGTTTTTGTTGCGATCTCTTGCCAGCCTAGAACGCGTGAGTATGGATCATTATTACCCGGTAAAGAAAATTCACCAGCATAGCGCCCTGAGAAAATTAAAAGAATTGCAATTATGCCATGTATTGCAAAAGACATTTGTAGCCAACGCCATCTGTTATCTTGCATCATAACGGCTATTACCAGGAGTGTTGCCGCTGGATAAGCTGTTGCGGCCCAATTGGCGTGAGCTCTTGATAAAAAGGCCTGGATGAGGATGATGGTTATAATTGGTATCGAAAAGCACAATAGAAATGTTCTGATTTCAAACTGCTCTTGATCTGATGTTGTATCGTGGCTTTCTCTATAGGTTTGCAGTGCAATTATGAGGAGGGCAGCGAATAGAATTGGTCCAAAAACGCCAAACTGGGCACCAAAAAATTCTAATGTTTTGGTGGGGTTAAGCAGTGAGCCGGTCCAATTCGCATTGTCTGCGGTATGGCTAAAGGTGACAAGGCCATTTTGTAAATTCCAGAAAATATTAGGCAAAATCAAAATGAATGCGATGGCTATGGCAATACTAAATTGTCTAGTTTGAAACGCGTTTCGCGCGTGTTTTGAGATCAGGGCATAGATGAGAGCGTTTCCGATAAAGTAAAGCATGGCGTATTTGGAGAGCAGTCCAAATCCTAAGGCAAGGCCGAGGATAATCGTCCAGACCACATTTTGATGTTTAATGAAGTTGGCAAAGGCCCAAAGAGCTATTGTCCAGAATAGTAGTAATGGCACATCTGTTGAAATCAGGGTGGATGAAAAGGAGATGCCAGGTAGGGTTGCATAAGCCAACGCTGATATAAGGGCTATCTTGTTGTTAAACAGTGTGCGTGCTGCTAGAAATAGAAAAAATGCGGTCAGGCTGTGAAGAATAGGTGATGTAATTCTGACACAAAATTCTGACAAACCGCAGCTTTCTGTTCCCGCTCTTATGATCCAGGCAAGCCCTGGGGGTTTTGAAAAATAGCCAAAATCCAGCTGTTGTGACCAAGCCCAATATTGTGCCTCATCGAAAAAAAGGTCGGTTTTTGCGATGTAAAGTGCAATCAATCTAAGCAAAAGCAATATAGATAACGATATGGCTAAGGTGAGCCAGATGCGAATGGGGCTTGATAAACATAGTATTTGGACGTGCTGCGGTGTTGTTCTGAAACCATCTAAAAGCATAAATTTTGTTTTCTTGTTGTTTACATTAAATGAAATCTATCATTTACTAACTTGTATTTGGCAGAAGAAAATTGCTATTTATTTGTAACTAGAAAATAAAGATAAGAAAATGTTCGAAAGAGTGTTCATGCGCATTTCCGTTGTCATACCAGCCTTTAATGAAGAAGGAAACATTGGTCGTTTGGTGGAAGAGACATTTCAAGCGGTGCCGGAAAGTGTTTTAAGTGAAGTTATTGTGATTGACGATTGCAGTGATGATGGCACGCGCGATGAGGTGGTTAGCTTGGTGCGACAGCATGATAAGCTGTGTTATTTGCAGCATCGTGAGCGTTCTGGGCAATCAGCTGCTTTGCGCACGGGAATTCTTGCGGCATCTAGTCCTATCATTGTGACGATGGATGGGGATGGGCAAAATGATCCGGCGGACATCTTATCGCTTGTGCAAAAAATTGGACAACCAGGGGGGGATGGGCCTGCTCTTGTTGGCGGTGTTCGGGCCAAACGCAAGGCGGAAGGATCCAAGCGGTTGGCATCACAATTTGCTAATTGGCTTCGCAGCCGGATTTTAAAGGATGATTGTCCAGATACCGGATGTGGTTTGAAGGTTTATTGGAGGGATGCTTTTTTAAAACTTCCCTTTTTTACCAGTATGCATCGCTATCTGCCTGCGTTGTTTTTGTCCTATGGGCATGAGGTGACTTATAGTCCTGTAAATGATCGACCACGGGTGGCTGGGCATTCCAAGTATACCAATTTGGGACGTGCTCTTATTGGTCTTTATGATTTGTTTGGGGTGACATGGCTACGGCGGCGAACCAAAGTTCCTGGTATTGCTGAGAGTGTTAGAAAACGTGAGCAGGTTTTAAAATTCTCTGAAAAAGAAGATATGAAAGAGGCCTTGAAGTGAGCGGTTTTTTGCAACATTTTAGCGCTCAGTTGAGCTTATGGTGGGCGAGCATTGGGACGACCGAGTTGATTTGGCTTGGGATTGGTTTTGGTGCACAGTTGATGTTTTCTATGCGCTTTATCATACAATGGATTGCGAGTGAGCGCGCAAGGCAGAGCGTTGTGCCAGAAGTATTTTGGTATTTTAGCTTTTTTGGTGGTTTGATGCTGTTTACTTACGCTATTTACCGCGTTGATCCTGTGTTTATCATGGGGCAGGGTATGGGACTCGTTATCTATTGCCGGAATATTTATTTTATCTGGATTAACAAAACGGGCTCTTCTGAAGACGTTGCTAATGCAGATACTGCAAAAGTGCCTGCTGAGTGAACTTTTTGAGTACGCATGTAAATTCATGGTAGTGCCTGTTGATATTTTTACATAACACCTCCTCTCTTTGATTTAAATTCTCCTATAAAAATTTTTCTATAATATTTCATCTCAATGAAAGTTGAGATTATTAAGTGATTCCACACGTTTAGTTTACACAGAATGGATGCTACCTACTTACGTCCTGAGCCTAAAGCTAATAAAAGTACTAGTAAGTGCTTAAATGACTTTTCAATCTAGAATTGTAAATGACTTGAAATTCTTTTTAGTTATGTAAATAAAATAGCTATTTATGACCATAAATTCACTTAAAACATAAAAATGACATAAAAAATTTACATTCATATTTTACTTTAACTATTAAAGTTGTTATGTATGTGTTATCAGAAAAAATTGAGTTTATGGATGGATGGTATTATGAAAAAAATTGCTTTAGCTTTTTCAATGATTTTAATGACCTTTGTAGGGTCTCAAAGTGGGATCGCCAGTCAGAAATCAGAGATGACCGATCTTTTGAATAATCTGAAAAAAGGTGGTTACATTGTGTACATGCGCCATCCACAGACAGATAAATCTCAAAGAGATACGGATATAAAAAATCTTGCCAGTTGCGATACTCAGAGAAATCTTAGTAATGTGGGTAGAGAGACGGCTGGAAAAATTGGTCAGGCTATAAAATCACTGGATGTGAAATTTTCAGTCATTAAAACAAGTGAATACTGCCGTGCTCGTCAGGTTCCCGAATTGATGGGTATCAAAACGTTTGAGATTACACCGGATCTTAATCACAGTGGAAATATGGAAGAGCCTGCAGGAGAGCAGCAAGTTCAGAAGTTGCGAACTTTTTTTGCTGAACCCCCTAAGGGAGGCATGAATACACTGCTTATTGGCCATTCCCCAAATGTTATTGCAATGGATCCAAATTTGATTTCAAAAGGTTTTAAGTCTGGTGATATGCTTGTTCTAAAACCTAAGGCAGACAAGTCAGGGTATACTTTTGTAGGTCGCATTGCTCCCAAAGATTGGGATAGCCTTAAGGTTAAGCTTGCGTCACGTAATAAATAATTCACAGGGAAAGCAGTCAGCATAACGACAAGTGCTGACTGCTTGATATGTGTTGTTAGCTGGAATACTATCCTCACATAAAAAATTACTTTAAATTCAGGAGTGTTGTGATGAAGCGCGTACGTGCTTTTTTTGTCTTATTTGTTGTCTGTTGTTTGTTCGGTGTGACCTCTGTACGCTCACAGCAAAACAGCTCGGAAAATGATCCCTCTAATCTAAAAAAGGCACCGGCCAGTCAGGCGCTGATACGAAGTGAGACTGAAGCGGAAGTCAAGAGGCGGAAAAATGCCTGGACTGTTGGTTTGGCAACGGGGCAAATTGAAGCTTCTTATCCCCCGTTAGCTCAGGATCTAACCAAGGTTTTGGATGATGGTGAAAATTTAAGAGTGCTTCCTATTATAACCTACGGTTCTGTGGGGAATGTGGAAGATCTCTTGTATCTCAATAATGTTGATATGGCTTTCACGAAATCAGATAGTTTTGCATATTTTGAGAAGCTCAATGTTCCAAATCTATATAATAGGATACATTACATTGCGAGATTATATGATGCCGAAATGCATATTCTGGTAGGGCCTGATATTAAGACTATTAAGGATCTCGAAGGTAAGACTGTTAATTTTGGCTTGCAGGGGAATGCAGCTAATGTGACTGCTCCGATCATGTTTGAGCGTCTTGGTATTACGGTAAAGCCAATTTCTGTTGACCATGATATTGGTATTGAAATGCTTAAGAAGGGTGAAATTTCAGCAGCATTACGCGTGGCCGGAAAACCAGCAACGACCTTCCGAAAAGTGCCTCCTGGAACTAACTTGCGTTTTCTAGGAGTATCATCAACAGAGTATGCGACTCATTTTAGTGATCTTTATGTTTTAGGAAAGTTGACAAATGAGGATTATCCAAATCTCGTTCCCAAAGGACAAGTGGTCTCTACATTTGCAGTTCCTGATATATTGGTAACGTATAATTGGAGTAGAAAAACCAGTAGGTACAAACGTGTAGAACGTTTCATAACTGCCTTTTTTAATAAATTTGATAAGTTGCGGAAACCTCCTTTTCATAAAAAATGGCGTGATGTTAATCTCGCCGCGACCTTGCGGGGTAAATGGAAACGTTTTGAAGTCGCGGAACGTATGTTGCAACGAAAACTGAGAAATCGTAGAACAGCCTCTAAAGAGAATAGAGTTTTCAGTAATTTTCTGAAGACGAAAAATTCTTTAAGTCAGAAACTGAGTAATAGAGAAAGAGAAGCCCTATTTCTAGAGTATCGTGCCTGGCTAGAGCAGAGGTAAGCTTTTGCAAGGTTCGCACGAATGATTTCCAGGGGATACCACGTTTAAATGAATTCATTTGATATGCCCTGAGTTTTTATGGGTGAAAAGTTTTCCGTTGTTTAAGTGAATTTACTCGAAAATGGATTACTCTAGTTTCTTTTTCTTAAGTTACGATGTGTGTTGAAAAATGAAGAAGTTTTTATCTGCTTTGATTACTCAAAATGAGATTGTGTGGGTCTATTTCCTTTGTTTAGTGCTCTTAGGTTATGCTTTGGGTCCTGCCTCGTTATCAGCAAACCAATTCCCTGTAGCGGTTGTTCCAACAAAACCAAACATAGTAAAAGTGCAAGAGGTTGGGACTTTTTCCGTAAAAGACGTCAAAGGATTTTCTGGTAATCCAGCACCTGTAATTATCAAGTTGCCGAATGATCTTAAGCAGAGTGATATGAATAAGATATGGTTGCGTGTTATCGGTTTACCAAAAAATTTACGTTTTTCTGTAGGGTCATTAATAAGTGATATCTGGTTTATTCCGGTTCATAAAATTTCCGATCTGTCTTTGATCTCTCCTCCGGGTTATTCTGGAAATTTTTCATTATCTTTTTTTCTTATGAAAAGAGATACGGGGGTGGTGATTATTTTGAGTAAAAAGAATGTTGGTGTCGATTTACAAACTGCCGTCTCTTCACTTCCTTCGGAGTTGGCTAATGATGCAACTACATCAGGCAATAATTCTGCTAATGTGAGTGGAGAAATTAAGCTTGATGAAACTCTTCCCAAATTAACATCGCAAGAAGAAACGGTCCTTTTAAAGCGTGCTTCGGAGCTTGTGGCGCTTGGCACATATGCTCCGGCACGCCTCATATACGAAGAGCTTGCAAAACGAGGAAGTTCAAAAGGAGCATTTGAGTTGGCAAAGCTTTATGATCCTATCTTTATACGTGATGCCCCAGCTTCAGGGATGAAACCCGATATAGAAAAGGCCAGAAAATGGTATTCTCAGTCCTCGAAACTTGGTAATCAAGATGCTTTGTTGAGATTGTACCAGCTCCAAAACTGGTAAAATCATCTTAATGTTTTACAGCTGATTTTTTTTACAGATAGCTAGAAAGTATTGTGGAACTACCTTGTAATAGAGGTCGTTGATGTTTGTTTTTTGAAGTTTTCAAACAATATGTTTTTTTGAGTATATGTTAGTTTACTTACTTTGAACTTAAGAGTTTTTGACAAAACATCTAAAAAGATTTTGGGAGTTGGAGGAGGGTTTGAGCTAAAATGAGTGTTCAAATTCGTTAGTTGGATTGCTTTTTTATACCATTGTTTTGCGAGCTTTTCATTTGGTTTTAAACCTCGCAGTAAAAAGCGCTTTAAAAATCCTGGATCGTAGGTTTTTCCAAGTTCAAAGGCTGCTTGACCATGACCCTTAGCAGCAATTTTCTCATAAAGCAGGCGTGCTTTTGGGATATCACCTTGGTTTAAATATTCTTGCGCGCGTGACATGAGTTCTAAGTCTTCTTGCGACATTTGTTTTTTTGCAAATACGGTTGCTTGAGGTTCTTTATCTTTAAACTTTGGTGAAGGTCTGTCTTTATATGCAAGTATTTCTATTGCAGCTTTACGCTTTTTTAAAATTGAGACAATGGATTGATCTTCTTGCATGAGGAAAAATTCGATATTAAATTTGGATTGAAATTTTGAGGGAGATTTCAAAGTCAGATCTGATAAATCGCTTAACGACATAAACCAGACATCATTTATGCGAGACCCCTTAGAAAAACGTAAGTCTTTTGGTAAACCAATAACTCTAAGCCAAGTTTTTTTGTTTTTTGCGAAAGATGTATCTGGAAAAATGTCAACTTTAACGGGTGTCTCTTGGCCTGCTATACCTGTTATATTGTCAATGTTAAAAATAATGTCCTGATTGATTTTGTATGCGGGCGCGGGATAATTAATATCATTCAGCTTGCTGGCATGCGCTAGGCTTGATAAGAACGTCCCCGCAGTCATTATAAAAAATGTGCCCGTGATGATCTTATGTGTAATTTTTTTTTGTTTCACGATGGAGAAAACCTTATTTAACAGGCCATTAATTCATTTTCCTAAAACTTTTTTTAAACGTAAGTTTTTATATCATAACAATTATCTAGATATAAATAATATTTTTAATGCTTTGCTAGCGCATTGGCTTTGCAGTGCATAAGACTTTTTTGTTTTTTTTGCAGAATATTACATAATATCAAGGCGATGTTAATTTTGGAACTATGGTCTTATATAGGAAATTATATGATCCTCTAGGATGAGGAGATTTGGTTTTTAATATTTGTAGTGTGAAATTCTTTTTTGCCTGTGGATAATTGAAATGGGGTTTGTCGTTAGGAGAGATCATGGCGCACCCGACACGATTCGAACGTGTGACCTCTGCCTTCGGAGGGCAGCGCTCTATCCAGCTGAGCTACGGGTGCTAAAAATATAGTTATAAGTTCTACTTCTGCTGGCTGCAAACAATGCTTTTCTGTGCTTTCCGGTACTCATGTACCTCAAGTACATTCCGTTCCGGTTCTCGAAAAACATCATTTTCGCTGCGCATAAGCGAATTTATAACTATATTTTGCGTGACAAAGGTATCGAATTTTGTCGTATACTGCAATCCTTGATTTCCTTTAAGGCAAAAACGGGCTATACCACAACAATGTCAAAACCAAGCTCCCTGCCGATTACAGCAGACTCTCATATTTATCTCATCGATGGCTCAGGCTATATTTTTAGGGCTTATCATGCTTTGCCGCCTTTAAGTCGGCCTTCAGATCAGATGCCGGTTGGTGCGGTGCATGGGTTTTGCCAGATGTTATGGAAGTTGATGCAAGACACCAAAGAGGGGGATCAGCCTAGTCATCTGGCTGTGATTTTTGATGCGGCTCGTGAGAATTTCCGTAATGAGATTTATTCTGATTATAAAGCAAACCGACCACCGCCGCCTGAAGATTTAATTCCACAATTTTCTCTTATTCGTGATGCCACCAAAGCTTTTGGTATCCCCTGCATTGAGCAGGAGGGGTATGAAGCGGATGATTTGATTGCCACTTATGTGCAAGAGGCGGTTTCTCAAAGCGCTGAAGTTACGATTGTGTCTTCTGATAAAGACCTGATGCAGTTGATTGTGCCAGGGATTACCATGCTGGATACGATGAAAAATAACAGGCGCATTGCAAAAGAGCAGGTGATTGAGAAGTTTGGTGTTGGTCCAGAACATGTGGTTGATGTACAGGCTTTGGCTGGAGATTCGGTTGATAACATTCCTGGTGTTCCTGGGATTGGAGTGAAAACGGCGGCCCAATTAATTTCTGAGTTTGGTGATCTGGATACTTTACTGGATCAAGCGGATACCATTAAGCAAAAAAAGCGCCGGGAGAATTTGATCGAATTTTCTGATAAAGCCCGGATGAGTAAGGAGCTCGTGAAACTTAAAAACGATGTGCCAGTGGAATGTGGCTTGGCTGAGTTTGCAGTGGTGCCGCCAGAGCCTGAGACTTTGTTAAATTTTTTGCGTGATATGGAGTTTAACAAATTAACAGCCCGCATTGCAGAGAATTTAGGGGTTGATGTGCCCAAAGCCAAAATAGTGCAGGCGCGCGCATCTGGTTTTCAGATGGCAGGGGGTGCGGCAGAGCTTTGCCCTGCGCTATTGGCTGCTGAACAGATGTCTCGCATTGCCTCGGTGGGGGTGGATCGCTCGCAATATGAAACTGTGTCTGATATTGAGGCGTTGCAAAATTGGGTTCATCAGGCGTACGCCCAAGGATACTTTGCGTTTGACACTGAGACAACGTCTCTTGATGCAATGCAAAGTGAGTTGGTTGGGGTGTCTTTAGCTTTGAGCCCCAATAAAGCGTGTTATGTGCCATTGTTACATCACGCAGATGGTGATTTGCTTGATTTGGATGCAGCTGCGCAAATTTCGCAAATTCCATTTGATCAGGCTATTGAGGTGCTAAAACCAATCTTGGAAGACGAGGCCGTTTTGAAAATTGGTCAGAATCTTAAATATGACTATTTGGTTCTAAAAAAGTATGATATTACGTTGAATGCAATTGATGATACGATGCTGCTGTCTTATGCGCTGGATGCTGGACTTGGTGGTCATGGTATGGATGAGCTTGCGTTGCGTCATTTTGGCCATACTTGCATTGCGTTTAAGGAAGTTGCTGGAACGGGCAAATCTCAGGTAACATTTGATAAAGTGCCTATTGATAAAGCTAGCAAATATGCTGCCGAAGATGCGGATGTTACTTTGCGGCTTTGGCAGATTTTAAAGCCAAGATTGTCTGGAGACGGGCGAACAACGGTTTATGAAACATTGGATAGGCCTTTGTTGCCAATTTTAGCAGACATGGAAGCTATAGGTATTAAAGTTGACCCTAAAGTTCTTTCGAAGCTCTCGGAAAGATTTGCCAAACGCTTGCAGAGTTTGGAAACCGATATTCATAGACTGGCAGGAGAGGATTTTAATGTGGCGTCACCCAAACAGTTGGGTGAGATTTTGTTTGGTAAACTTGGGTTGCCGGGAGGTAAAAAAACAAAAACAGGGGCGTATGGTACGAGCGCGAGTGTGCTTGAAGATTTGAGTTTTCATGAGGATCTTTCTGAGGAAATGAGAGATCTTATTTTAAAGATACTTGAGTGGAGGCAGCTGGCCAAATTAAAGAGCACTTATACGGATTCTTTGCAAAACTTTGTTCATCCTCAGACTGGGCGTATTCACACCTCTTATGCTATGGCAGCGACAACAACAGGACGACTTGCTTCGACGGATCCGAATTTGCAGAATATACCGATCCGAACCAAAGAGGGGCGGGAAATTCGTACTGCTTTTATCGCCGAACATGGCTGCCAATTGATTTCTGCGGATTACAGCCAAATTGAATTGCGGGTTTTGGCGCATATTGCTGATATTGCCGCGTTAAAGCAGGCATTTTCGGATGGCCTTGATATTCATGCGATGACAGCCTCTGAGATGTTTGGTGTGCCAATTGATGATATGGATCCAATGGTTCGGCGCCGGGCAAAAGCCATTAATTTTGGTATTATCTATGGTATTTCGGCTTTCGGTCTTGCCAATCAACTGGGTATTGCCCGCTCAGAGGCTGGGGATTATATCAAGATGTATTTTGAGCGCTTTCCTGGCATTAAAGATTATATGGAGGAAACCAAAAAGCTGGCGCATGAGCAGGGGTATGTGCAGACAATTTTTGGACGCACCATTCATTATCCGCAAATTAATACCAAAAATTCTCAGCAGCGTTCGTTTTTTGAGCGTGCTGCCATTAATGCACCTATTCAGGGGGCTGCTGCTGATATTATTCGCCGGGCGATGATTCGTATGCCGCAAGCTTTAGAAGGGGCTGGCTTTAAGGCAACAAAAATGCTGTTGCAAGTGCACGATGAGTTGATTTTTGAAGCTGCGGACCATGAGGTTCACAGTGCCATACACGTTATTACTGAGACTATGGAGAATGCTTGTTTTCCTGCGGTTGCTTTTTCTGTTCCGCTTAAAGTTGATGCACAATCAGCTGGCAATTGGGATGAGGCGCATTAGTTTTGTGTATGGCTTAAAACAAAACTTAGCCAATAGACGCGAGTGTTGAGGCTTTTATAAGCCAGCTTGAAAATATGGATTTTGTTATTCTTGAAAAACTTATTTCTACTTCTGTGGCATACATGAAGGAAATTTATCCTGAATGGTCAGAAAAGGTAGATGGTTTTTAGAGTTATAAGTACTTATTGTAAGTTGATCTTTTAGGTATGTTTTCTTCTAGTCTTTTTGTTTCTTCAGGGAGAATAAGCAAACGATGTATTAACCCTTCAGCAGTGTCTAATATTATTGATAGTTCTTCATCAGAGGGACGCCAACCTCTATGAGCGGCTGCATTTCCGGCTTCAATAATAGGTTCTAGTATTTGAAGTTCATCAACTGATATTTTTCCATTATGTTTAAGTGCTTCCAACCCCTTTTTAAAACACCCTTTATCACCTACCATGATAAAAATTAAACGGTCGATTGCAGTTCTTGAACCAAATGTTGCTAGGTAGTTTGATTTCAAACTCAAAGCATTGTAAGTCTCGGTTAATATATCAATTAATGTTCTATCTTCTAATTTTTTTAACCATAATGGAGTTTTGCGATAGGAGACTGGAGGATAAATTACTTCATCCCAATTTTGAACTTCAATGGTTTTTCCTGTTTTAGGACAATAATCAAGGTATACATCTTCTGACAAAAAGGTTTTCTTCGCTAGTGCATGATTTTCACATCCACAGCATTCAATAATTAATAATCTTGTAATTAAGTAAATAGGATATTTTTTATCCTCTTCTGTCTTTGTATGCTCTCCACGTATGAAATGTTTTGTTACAGTTTTGCACTTATTACAAAAAAATTTCTCTTTTATTTCTTCCACAAGAATAAATTACCTACTATTATTGAATAGAAAAAGTTACTCAATATACCGAAAGCCTGTGCCATATGCGATCACTTCAACGCCGCCATCAACAAGGCTGGGGTGGGAGAGGCGGACGGCGACAACGCCATCATATCCTAAGTCTTTTGCACGGCTATCTAATTTTCCTAAAGCGCGGCTAATGGCTTTTTCTGAAAGTTCTTCATATTTGTGCATTTGGCCGCCAAATGTGTTGGTGATTTTTTCGCGGACATCTTTGATAATATTGGCAGCTTCGACCGCGCAAACGGAGATGAGTTCGCCTTCTTCTATTTCGCGGTTCGAAAAACGTTCTGTGGTGTGTAGGGTCATGTTTTGTCTTTGGCTGATATGTCTTGGGGGACGTATTGTACAACAACGGGTTTGCGGCGACCAAATATTAGCCTGTATAGGCTTAAGCTCAAAAGGAGAAAGATAAAGCCCGAGATCATGACCGCGAAGGGTTGTTTGCTCCAAAGTAAAAATGGGTGAATTTCCCCTTGGAGTACCAGCCCGGCGTCATCTGGAAAATTTAAAAACTCTAGAGATGATGGTTCGCGCAAAATATAGGATATTGCTTTTTGTTGATTTGAGCTGGCTAAAATGCCGTTGCGGACTTCTGTTCTGTCAAGCAAGATTATTTTTTGTGGGTTGTTTTTTATTCCTGAAACCAGTTTGCGCGATATGTTTGGCTCTAGCGATGAGAGATAAAAAGCAAGAGATGATAACTGCTCTGGTGATAGCTGGTTAGAAAAGGTTTTGAAATCACTTTTAGATAAACCTAGCAGAGCATTACGTTTTTTGACTGAAAATCCAGAAATGGAAGTGATGGTTTTTGTGTCTTGTAAAGATAGCAATTTTTGCAAGGCGCTTTGCGTAAAGGTGTCTGGCAGTGTGGTCTTATGGAGTTGCAATTGAACAACTTTGTCGATTTTGGTGTTTGCCAGTTCGTACCAGGAAAAGGCATCTTGCAGTGAGTTGTTATCAACGGCTAAATCGACTGCGGGTTCTGGTAATGTTACGATAGCACGCTTTAGAAGGCCTCTTTCTAGAGCTTGGTTGATACCGCTTTCACCAGATTTTTCAAATAACAAAGAGATGACTTTATTGGTTTTTCGGAGTCGCTCGATTTTGATTTTGTCATCTGTGCTGTCAATGTCTTGTAAAAACTGGCGAAATTCTGGGTTGTTTTTTGTGAGGTCTACGGTTCTTTGATTTTGTTTTTTGAATTCAAGCCATAAATCTATAATCCCTCGTGAAATATCTGGGGGAACTGTTTTGAGAATTTTGTTTACTTCGACTTTTAATTCGCTGATCAGTTCTGTTTGGATGCGTGTTTTGGCTTCATCTGATTTCATTTCCTTGGCGATGATTGGCAGTACGCCAAGGCGTAAATCCCACAGTTCTTTTGCAACCAAAATCCAGCCAATTATGCTAACAGCGGCTCCTACTGCTCTGGTGACAAGAGCACCGACAAGCCTGCGTCCCAATGCTTGAGAGAGACGGGTTAGTATTGTTTGGCGTAGGATGAGGAGAAGACCGCCTGTTAGACCAACGGAAGATTCTTTGATGATGTCTGTGACAGATGTTTGTGATTGGGAGGCATCAGGATTAAACGTCATTTGGTTGCGCGTTTGGGTGGAGACCAGAGACGCTATGGTTTGGCCGTATTGCGGGCCGATAAATTTTTGCACGCATTGTGATATGGGGTCAGCGGCTTTTAAGCTGAGAATATCGAGTTTTTTGCTAAGGGCATTGCCAACATCTGTTGCGATGAGTTCGATGGTTTGTTCGAATTTTTCAGAGCCATAGACAGAGGTGGCAAGCTCTTGGGCCAGTTGTTCTCTTGCTTTTTGTGATGTTAGGGTTTGCACCAATTCGAGGATGGATTTATCCGCGCGCAGACGGTTCACTTCTAAGTCGACCAAATTATCAATTTTGGTGTTGATGCGGTTTTGCGTCCATGATGTATCAACGATAAATTTGTAATTTAAGTGCTGAACTGTGTCTTGCAGGACGTCTTGTAAAATGATTTCAAGTTGTTTGCGAAAGGCTTGTTCAGAGGAGACATTGCAACTTATTTCAGTTGCGGCCAATTGCGCGTGGGCTGGTTTATAGGTTTGCAAAAATGGTAGTATGCTTAAGCAAAATGAAACCAGAAGCGCGATTAGTGGTTTGGTTGGTTTGGCCATCACATTCTCTCATGACGAAGGTGTATTATGATATAATTCACATATTACGCTTTGTGTCTATATGTTAAGTGGGTGGTGTGGGGCTAACTTTTTTAGCTTAACTTATTAACCCCAGTAGGATCAAGAAAGTTGTATTTTAAACACCAAAACGCGCCACCGTCATCCCGGCCAAGCGCATATAAAGCGCGCTAGCCGGGATCTCTGGAACTTTCAACATACTGATATTTAAGAGATTCCCGCTTTCGCGGGAATGACGGTGGATAGTTTTATGCTTTCGTTTTGATTTTGTTTTTTGCGATCTTATGAAATTTACGCTTTTGCTGGAGGCTATTTACATCTAAACCGAGCGTTTTCGCTTTGGACCAAACAGGCAGGTTATGCCAAGTATGATGCCAGAAATAGTTGCGATCATGCCTGCCGCGCTGACAGCATGTTCAAAACCAAGCCATAGTGGAGCGTAGCCTGCAAGGATATATCCCAAAATTGCAGACAAGATTGCAAAAACAATGCTCCAGAGCACTTGGATGTGGAGCTGGTTTGTCATGAGGCGGGCTGAGGCTGGGGGGCAGATAAACATGGCAATGACTATAATGGAGCCGACGGCATCAAATGCGGCAACGGCTGTTATTGCAACAATTACCACGATTGCAAATCCAAGAGTGTTGGTGGGAAGATTGAGGCTTTTGGCAAAAGCTTCATCAAATGTGGAAATTGTTAGCTCTTTCCAAAACAGAACAACAAAACCAGATACTGTAATCATCACTATAAATAGCCGCAACAGTTGCGGGGGAAGATCGGCCAGAGCTTTTCTGTCTAATAGAGATTCCCAGCCGGTTGCAGAAAGCCAGATGAGACTTTCCAAATTGCCATAAAGGGCATGTTCAACATCTAGGTGGACCCCACTTGTTTCGGTTTGCTCTAATAACAGGACACCTGCTGCAAACAGGGTGGTGAAAATAACCCCCATGGCTGCACCTGGCTCAATGCGCCCTAAGCGGCGGGTTAATTCAATAAGGATGGCTGCGATGATGGAGGCAATGGTGGCTCCTAGCATCACAGGCCAAGCGTTTATCGTTCCTGTGATCAGAAAGGCAATGACAATGCCAGGGAGAACCACGTGGCTTATGGCATCTCCAATGAGTGCTTGTTTGCGTAAGACTAGAAAGTTGCCGGGAATGGCACAGCATATGGCTGCCAAGGTTGCGATGAGAAGAGGCACTAAGCTGAGTTGTACGAATTCGGCTGCAAATGTCATGAGGGCTTTAACCCGTTTATGTGCTGGTCAAGTTGGTGAATTTCATCTTTGGTGAAAACCTCTTCAATTGGAATAAGAGCTCCATATTGCGTGTGGGGATCATCGTTTTTGTATAGGGTTTGCGCTAGAGCCCAGCGGGCTTCATCTTGTAATGCTTTTTGAGCAGCGTGTTGTCCTGCTTCTGTGATAACGCCATCACCCTGAATAAACTTGCGTTGTTTTAACAGCTTTATCGTGAGCCTATCATAGATGGTTTCCTGGCGGGCTAATGCGAGTAAGCCTTGGCGTAGGTGAACTTTTCTGGTGTAGGTCATTTGATTGATGACAAAGGCAAGTAGTCCTCTTACCGGGGAGAGGATTAGCGATCCCAGAAATATTGTAAAACTGAGCAAAACAATGATGGGACCTGTGGGCAAGTTTGTTGCTATGCTTGAGAGGCATGCTCCGAGGTATCCTGCCAGTGCACCTAGGGTTGCAGCAAGAGCTACCATTCTGTCTGCTCTGTTTGTCCATAGTCTTGCGGTGACGGGAGGGATAATAAGTAAGGCGACACTTAGAACGAGGCCGACAATTTTTAAGCTGACAACGGTAATGATCAAGGCCAATGTCATCATTAAAAGGTCGGTACGATTGATGCTTATTCCGCTTGTGGCCGCATGGTGGGGATCAAATGCGACACTGATCATTGCATAATGAAACATAAAGATTATGATGGCGCACAAGGCGGCGATGCTGGCGATTGTTAAAGCTTCAGAATAGAGCATGCCTGCTGTTGAGCCGAGCAGAAATGTTTCCAGACCGGCTTGACGGCCAATTGGGATATTTTGGATGATCGTTAAAATGACAACGCCAAAGCCAAAGAAGACGGATAAAACAGCGCCGATGGCGGCGTCTTCACTGAGCCGTGTTTTGGTCACAATCCATTGCATCAGGACAACTCCGCATAGGGCTGAGGCTGTTGCTCCCAGTAATAGGCCTGGGAGGAGACGGCCGTCACCACCAAGATAAACCATTGCGATAAAAGCCAGGCCAATGCCAGGTAAGCAGGCGTGGGCTATGGCATCGCTGATAAGAGCACGTTTGCGCAAAAATACAAACGTTCCAACACCCCCAGCAGCTAAGCCGAGCAGTGCTGTTCCTATGGTGACAAGGGCGGTGTTATATCCTGACTGAAGTGTTAATGCATTTATGAAAAGCTCAAGATGTGACATGTTATTTGGTATTAGAAAACTTCAGTGTTTTATGAAAATTAACAAAACAAAAGTAACTCGTCATCCCGGCAAAGTGCATGAAATGCACGCGAGCTAAGGATCTCTGGAACGTGCAACGCATTTATATTTAATGAAATTCCCGCTTTCGCGGGAATGACGAACTGAGAGTATCTTGATAAAAATAAACTATTCAATACTCGATCAGCTACAGACCTACCCATAAACTCAAGTTTTATACTTCACCCAGCCTGAATATTGAGTTCATGAATGTGCGTTGTCGCCAGTTGGCCGCCATATGTGGCGTTTAAGTTTTCTGCATCGCATGTGGTTTTTACCGGACCGTCGGCAATTTTGCGCACGTTGATGAAAAGGACGTGGTCAAAATATTGGGTAAGAGTTGCCAAATCGTGGTGAACGCAAATGACGGTGCGGTTATCATTTTTTAAGCTTTTCAAAACCGAGACAATTGTGCGTTCGGTGGCCGCATCAACACCTGCAAAAGGCTCATCAAGTAAATAGAGTTTAGCGTTTTGGGCAAGGCTGCGGGCTAAAAAGACGCGTTGTTGTTGTCCACCAGAAAGTTGGCCAATCTGGCGGTTGGCAAAGTCTGCCATACCAACACGTTCTAGGCATTCTAGGGCTGTTTTTTTATGTTTTGAATTGAAAAAACGAAACAGCCCGGCTTTAGAATATAGTCCCATCATCACCACATCAACGACGCGTGCCGGGAAATCCCAATCAACGCTGTTGCGCTGGGGAACATAGGCAATATCCCGATGTGCGCTTTGGAGACGCTCGCCAAATGTAAAGACACTGCCCGACAGTTTAGGGACAATGCCAAGAGCTGCTTTGAGGAATGTTGATTTTCCAGCACCATTTGGGCCGACAATTGCAATCATTTTTTCTTTTGGCGCGGTAAAGTCAATGGAAAAGACGGCTAGTTTTTGGTTATACGCAACAGTCAACCCTTTTACGGCAAGGGGGATATCTGCAAAAGCGTCAACGTGTTGCATGTCTTTGTAATTGGATAAGACCAATCCATTTTTTGCATCCAATTCTACAGGTGACATATGCTTTTGCTTTCGTTTTTAAAAATGTCAGAACTTTCTATAATTCCCGCGAAAGCCGGAATCTCACGAGAAATATGTCTGTCTTACATTGAAAAATGAGATTCCAGCTCGCGTGCTTTATATGCGCTTGGCTGGGATGACGGAGAGTGTCTGATTTTCTCATTTCTAATGTCCGCCTCCTAAGCGGTTTTGCATTCCTCTTTCAGGGGCGGTGCCTCCTAAGGCTCTAGCAATAAGCGTGGCATTGTGATCAATCATTCCGATATAGGTTCCTTCATATGTGCCGGCTTTTCCCATCGCATCTGAGAAGATTTCACCACCAATTGTAACTTTATGGCCTTTTGCAGCAGCACCTTCAATGAGTGCTTTGATGTTGCGGTCGGCAACAGATGTTTCAACAAAAATAGAAGATATTTTATTTTTGACGATATGGTCGATCAGGTCTTCAATACGGCGTAGGCTTGCTTCACTTTCCGTTGAGATGCCTTGAATGCCGATAACTTCGAAGTTGTAAGCCTGGCCAAAATAATTGAAAGCGTCATGTGCTGTAATTAAAAACCGTTGATTGGCCGGTATACTGGCAAGCGTTTTTTTGGCGTAAGCTGAGAGTTTTGCAATTTTATTTAAATACTGTTTGGCGTTTGTTTTGTAGTCGGCTGCATTGGCTGGATCGGTTTCAACAAGGATGTTTTTAATAATGCTTGTAATATCGATCCATAAATCCGGGTTCATCCAGATGTGCGGATCAAACCGGTCTTTGTAATCATCGTGGGCAAGCAGTTTTGTTTTGTCGATGCGGTTGCCCACAGCAATAACTTTTTTGCGCTTTGAAAGCGCGGCAAAAAACTCTTCCATTTGAGCTTCAAGATAAAGGCCATGCCAGAGCACAAGGTCTGCACGGACCAGTTTGGCAATATCTGTTCGTGTTTGGCGATAGGCATGTGGGTCAATACCTGGGCCCATGAGAGCTGTGACGGTGACATGCTTGCCGCCGATATATTGTACAGCATCTGCAATCATGCTGGTGGTGGTTACAATGTTGAGTTTGGGTTTATCTGATTTTGCGTAGGTGGAATAGGTTGCGAGTACTAGCAAGCATAATGACAAGATACTGAATTTTATGAGTTTGGAGACGTTTGATAAATGCATAGATAGAACTTACTATTTCCAATTTGTTAAAAATGCAATTAAGAATGAATTGCAACTAGAGCTAATGTAATAGCGTGAGTGGCATATGTCAAGCTGTGATAATCAAGCTATTGATAGCTAAAGAGATTCTACAGCATGTCAATTTCGGCTACGCCTCACCTGACAAGATTTAGTCTTTTAGAAACGAGCAATTTTACAACCTGAATTGAATTCAATTCAAGTTGAATCGCTCTGGTTTTTTCTGGAATTTCGGGGAGATTTTTATGGATGCTATTTGTAGGGTCTGAGCCTAGAAAGTGTTATTCTATAGCTATTCCCAAAATTAATGAAACGATTAATTTTGGCGTTCAAACGCCACTAAGGCTTACGCCGCTAAGCGGCGGGCCGCACTTGCTGCCTTTAGCCAATTTCTCTACCATGTCATTTTTTATGAAATTGGCTATAAATCGGATCATAGCGGGTTTTGAAAAATCCAAAACAATATCATCCTCTGTCTCTTCTTTGTGAACGGATGCGATACATGTCTTGATCTGCCCGCTCCAAAACAGAAACAGGCGTGTCTTCAGCCTGGATTTGTGTCACTCCAACAGTTAAGGCAAGAGGGATTTTAATATCATTATAATTGCATGGGAAATTCGTGATGCGTTTGGTCAATTGGCGTGCTTTCGTAATTGCGGTACTTTGATCAGTATACTGCAATATTATTGCAAACTCATCACCTCCCAAACGGCCCAGTACATCAGAACGGCGAACAAGATTTATTAAGAAATCAGAAATATGCTGAAGTGCGGTATCACCTGCATTATGGCCATGTGTATCGTTTATTGTTTTGAAGTCATCCAGATCAATGTACAAGAGGCTCAAATTTGTTTTGTAACGCTTGATATGATCAATAGTGCGTTCGAGCTCGCGCATGAAGCCGCGGCGATTTAATACAGGAACCAGGGGATCTTCATCAGCAAGATGTTCCAAATCATGAACGCGTTGATGGGCTTCTTTAAGAGCCGTTTTCAGACTTTCCACCTCATCCATTAGGATTGTTACAGCTGATTTTACTTCTGGTGTCAGATCTTCGGTCGGAATATCCAAAAGACGATCTGAGTATTTGGCAATATTATGCGTGCGTCTTGCATGGTGAGACACGCCCATTGTTTTGTTTAATTGCGTGCTAACATGTTGCTTTGATTTTAAATTTTCTATTTTTGCACCCATTTTTTTTGATAACTGCCTGACTTTATTTATCTGTATAGGTCTTTATTTTCCAAGTTACAGGTTAAAACCACCGACTTTTAGTCGGTAAGTAGGACTTTTAGTCCGTTTTTTGCTATCATCATTATACTCCAGAAAAAAA
>JBCCCO010000006.1:0-63238 GCA_039033475.1 Pseudomonadota bacterium
ATATTATAGGATTGTGCCATAGATTTGTCATAGATTTCATCAGGCATCTACGATATTCTGAAGTCACAGGTGAAAATATTAAATAATTCAACACGCTTACATTGAAAGTTAATCAAGCGTTGGAATTTACAGCTTACTCTTTAACTTAGTTCGTTGATATAACTTTTTTCACTATTTGAAATATGTGCAAATTACAACGATTATAATAAAGTTAAAATGTTTTTTTTTAATACATTATGCATCGTGCCAACTTAATTGCACAATTGGAGGTTTAAATGTCGAGGTTATGTGAAAACATACTTTTAGGCTTTAATTTAAATAAAAATATCTTTATACAGACATAATAATCATAAGATTAAATTCTAATCTATTATCATATATATCAAGGGCCTGTTGACTTTCGTAGTTTTAACAGATGTATTTTATTAAGTTAGTATAATGGCGATGGACACAGTTAGTGAATTTCTTTCGAATTTGACCCATGATATCCGACATGATTGTGATGATTTAAATTTGCCAGAGGACCTTGTCATTGGCGAACAAATGCATGACTTCATGTCAGAGTTGCAAACTCTTGGCTTTTCTTTGCTGAAGACACTCGATACCCTGTCAATTGATGAAAATGCGCAAAAGCTGCTTGAGAAATATGTTCGTGAAATCAAAAGACAGTCCTGCAAGGTTGCCGTCATAGGGCAAATGAAGGCTGGTAAGAGTTCTTTTATTAATGCTCTCATAGGCCATGAGAATCTTCTCCCTTCAGATGTTAATCCATGGACAACAGTTGTTACCCGTCTGCATTTTGGTATTTCTGGTATGCCTGAGGAGGGCGCCGAATTTAGTTTTTTTGATGAAAACTTGTGGCTTCAAATAGCCCAAGGGGATACCAAACTTAGATCCCTTGTTGAACGTTTTCTGCCCGGCTTTGAAAGTGCGCGATTGACAGAGCAACTTGAAGAAATGCGCACCCAGGCCGAACGCCGACTTGGGCCGCAATTTCATGATTTGCTTGGTCATAGCCACTGGTTTGACCGCATCACGCCTGATGTAATAAAGCGCTATGTGTGCGCTGGTTCTGTTTGGAACGCACAGAGTGATCAATCTGCTGTGGGCCGCTTTTCTGATATTACTGAAACAGCCGATATTTATTTTGGCCGACCTCCCTTTGCCTTTCCAACTACGATAACAGATACACCTGGTACAAATGATCCGTTTTTTGTGCGGGATGAAATCACGTTTCGAAATTTGCAAAATGCAGATATTTTTATCGTTGTGCTTACGGCTCAGCAAGCTTTCTCGATTTCAGACTTGGCTTTGCTGCGTATTTTGCAGGGCTTACAAAAAGATCGTATTATCATTTTTATAAATCGTATTGATCAGCTTGATGATTGGAAGCACGATAGCCAAGAGATTGTTGAACATGTTAAATATATGCTTCATCGGGAATTTCCAACAATCAATTTCCCTGTGATTGCTGGCAGTGCTCTTTGGGGTAAAATGGCTTTGCCGGATAAAAAGAATAATCACCTTGCTCCTGATCAAAATGATTTAGATGCCGATGTTAAATCACCGAGCACGATTAAAATTGATACAGGAGAAGTTTTGACAAGAGATCAGGCCCGTTCTGAGCTTTATTTGTGCTCTGGTATCCCTGAAATAGCAGCAACACTTTCAAAGCTGATGCTTTTAAAGAGTAAGAACCGTGGTTCTGTAAATAAAATTGCATCTACGTTAAAATTGACATCTGATTCTTTGCTCGCCGTCATGAGTAATAAGTTTCATGCCATTAAATCTGAAATGAAACGGCTTGATACGCATGGGGATGTTCCCCGCCTCAATGCACCTGAACTTACTCAAGAACAGATTAGATACCAGGATTTGATCTCAAAATGTACAGCGTTACAGCATAGCCATTATCATGAATTGCAACAGATTCAAAAATTTCTGATTGACAGTTTCAGGAAAAAAATGAGCGATATTGTTGTTGCGTTCGCTCAAAAAGAATGTGAGAGCCTTGTTGCGACCATGCAAAAACGTAAAAATGGCAAAGTTTGGCGCTGTGACACGACCAAGATACGGCAAAGTTTTGAAGATGAGTTTTTGGTTGTGTGTCAGAGTGCTGCCAACCACATTAATACGTTACAGGGCCGTATTATAAAACAACTTAGGCTCGTTTTACAGATGGTTTCTGTTCACGTGAATGATGATTTCTTAAACTATAAGGATATTTCAGAAGGGCAACCTTATCTTTCCACACTGGCTTTGAAACATAAACTTGCACTTGATCTTGATCAATCCTGGTGGAAAATGTGGGCCCAAAAGCATAGCTTAGATCATTGGGCACAAGAGCTTGATAAGCTTATTAAAGCAGAATTTTTTCCAATGGTTGAAAGATTGGTGCAATCTGCGACATCAGAATTAAAGCAGCGCATGGATGATGCGAATGCCAATCTTATTACAATGGTACAAAGCATCATTAATATTATTGAAGATAAGCTCAGCAAACTTCGTCACGAGTCTGAAGAACAGAGCAATGCACTTGCTCAATATCAAACTCCGTCTGTTAACACAGGTGTACGTTCTCAAAGACGACTTGAACTTGAACAAGAGTTAACTGTTGTACAGAATAAAGTCGTTACTATTGAACGCATTTCAAAAAAACTCAAAGACATTATGAATCAGCACAATAGCCAGATTGAAAATGTTCGGCAAAGTTTGGCACAAATCCATTCTCAATAGAGCATAGTGTGAACCACCATTGTTACACTTGAGCGATCGTTTTGAGTTTTGCTAATGGGTGAATTTCATTTTGTGACAGCACCGTTGTCTGTGCTCTGAAACGCTCAATGATTGTGCGAACAAATGGACGAATACCTGGACTTGTGAGCAAGACAGGCACCTCTCCCATAGCGCCAGCTTGCTCGAACCCAGTTCTTACGGCCTGAATAAATTCCTGCAATTTGCTTGGCGCCATTGCAAGCTGGCGGTCTTCACCTTCACCGACCAGAGCTTCAGCAAAGGCCTGTTCCCATGCCGGAGTTAGTGTAATTAACGGAAGATATCCATTTGGAGACGTGTATGCGGCACAAATTTGCCTCGCCAAACGTGAACGGACATGCTCTGTGATGGATTGGATATTTTGGGTTAGGGTTGAGGATTCAGATAGCCCTTCTAAGATAGTCGGTAGGTCTCTTATGGAGATACGCTCTGAGACAAGGCGTTGTAGCACACGTTGCAGTGTTGTAATGCTAACCTGGTTGGGGATCACATCGTCTTTTAATTTTTTATATTGCTCAGGCAATTTATCGAGCAGTTTTTGCACCTCTGCATAAGACATCAGATCGGCCATATTTGATTTTAGAATTTCTGTTAAGTGCGTCGAAATAACTGTGACTGGATCAACAACCGTATAGCCTTTAAGAGAGGCCTCTTCTTTTAAGTTTTGCTCAATCCAAGTGGCTGGCAATCCGAAGGTTGGTTCAGTAGTGTGAACACCTGGGAGTTCGATTTGTTTGCCTTGTGGATCCATAATCATAAATTGTCCTGGATATACAACCCCATCTCCTGATTCAACTTCCTTGACTTTGATGACGTATTTGTTCGCCTCTAGTTGCATATTATCGAGAATACGAACTGATGGCATAATAAAGCCCATATCTGAGGCCAGTTGCCGCCTTAAGGCTTTGATTTGTTCTGTGAGCTTATCTGAATCGCCTGTGGGGTCATTGATCAAAGCCAGTAAAGAATAGCCCATTTCCAAACGCAACTCATCCATGTAGAGAGCCGTGGAGATGGGCTCTTCTTTTGGTGCTTCTTCTTTTTCTTGTTCGATTTGTTGCGCTGTTTCTTCTGCTTTTTGTTGGCTTTGGGAATTATGAACACGCCAGGCAAGCCATCCTGATAGTGCTGAAAGGGATAGAAACGGAATTATAGGAATTCCTGGCAATGTTGCCATGATGAGCATAACAAAAGATGACATCCCTAATACTTTTGGATGTCTTGAGAATTGGTTAAACAATGCTTTTTCTGCTGCGCCGTCAACACCTGCTTTGGAAACCAAAAGGCCTGCGGCTGTTGAGACAATAAGCGCTGGAATTTGGCTGACTAATCCGTCTCCAACAGTGAGCAAGGTATAGGTTTGTCCAGCATCTACAAGACTTAAATTATTTTGTCCCATGCCAATAATCATACCGCCGATAACATTAATAAAAGTAATCAGAAGTCCTGCTATGGCATCTCCGCGTACAAATTTTGAGGCGCCATCCATGGCACCATAAAATGAAGATTCATCTTCGAGCTTCTTTCGTCTGACCCGTGCTTCTTCTTCATTGATCAGGCCTGCTGATAAGTCTGCATCAATTGCCATTTGCTTGCCTGGCATTGCATCCAGGGTGAAACGTGCTGCAACCTCAGCGATACGTCCAGAGCCTTTGGTAATGACAATAAAGTTCACCAAAACCAATATGGCAAATACTATGATGCCGATAATAAAATTGCCCTGCATTACAAAATTACCAAATGCCTGGATTACGCTTCCTGCCGCATCGGTTCCTTGGTGACCATAGGTCAAAATCAGCCGTGTTGAGGCTAAATTTAGGGCTAAGCGCATCATGGTAGCGATCAATAGAACGGTAGGGAATGCAGAAAATTCAAGAGCAGAATGAATAAACAGAGCCGTCATTAATATCATGACTGAAAAAATGATTGAGATGGCCAGCAAAAAATCCAGTACAATTGCCGGCATCGGCATAATCAAAACAACTAAAATAGCGATAACGCCAAGTGCCAACCCAATATCACTGCGTTTTGCAAAGTCAAAGGCTTCGCTTAGATTTGAAATATCTTTTATGGAGTTGTCTGGCAAATTATTGCCGGTGTTATCTATGTTGCTCATTGTTTCTTTATTTTGGTTTGTTTCTTTTTTTAACTCTGACCTACATCACATTTCTGACTTC
This sequence comes from Pseudomonadota bacterium, assembly GCA_039033475.1. Taxonomy (GTDB): domain Bacteria; phylum Pseudomonadota; class Alphaproteobacteria; order Rhizobiales; family CBDHHC01; genus JBCCCO01. Next base: position 4,953 of record JBCCCO010000006.1, read on the forward strand.
GCCAGGTATCGGAACTTGCAACCCCTCATCAGAGTATTGTTTGAGTTTATTGCGCAATGTGCGAATAGAAATCCCCAAGATATTTGCTGCGTGGGTTCGGTTGCCCAAACAGTGGTCCAGTGTATCGAGAATAAGATAGCGTTCGACCTCTGCTACGGTTTTACCGACAAGATTTTGCGTCATAGCGTCTGCTGTATGCGCGGCAATACTCTCTGGACTTGATGGATCAAATTGATGTGTTTGCATGGTGCTTTCTGATAAATCGATGGCTTCGGGAAGAATATAATCCCCGGTCGTTAAAATAACAGCGCGATGAATGGTATTTTCTAACTCGCGCACGTTTCCTGACCAGGCGTTTGACAACAACAGTTGTTTCGCATTCTCAGAGAGTGACTTATTAGATAAGCCGTTGGCTTTGGTATATTTGCGAATAAAATATTCTGCCAATTCTATGATATCTGCCGGACGTTCTCTTAAAGGGGGAATGCGCAAATTTACAACGTTTAAACGATAGAGCAAATCTTCGCGAAATGTTCCTTCTTTGACAGATGCCTTTAAATTCCGATTAGATGTCGCAATGATGCGAATATCAACGGGAATAGGCTTTGTACCGCCTACACGATCAATTACACGCTCTTGAATAGCTCTTAGCAATTTGGCTTGCAAGCGCACATCCATTTCTGAAATTTCATCCAGTAATAAAGTTCCGCCGTTTGCTTCTTCGAACTTTCCTATTCTTCTAGCAATAGCCCCTGTGAACGCCCCCTTTTCATGGCCAAATAGTTCTGATTCAAGGAGGTTCTCTGGTATCGCCGCACAATTGAGAGAAATAAAAACTTTTTCAGCTCGCTTTGATTTTTGATGAACATATTTTGCGATGACTTCCTTACCAGTTCCAGATTCACCCGTAATTAATATACTTGCATCTGATGTTGCAACCTGGTCTGCAAGCTTAATGACTTCTGCCATTTTTTTGTCTTTGAAAATAAAACTCTGTGTATCATTGGATACAGCTTGCAGAATGGCAGCAATTAGCTCTGGGTCTGGAGGCAGGGGAATATACTCTTTAGCGCCAGCTTGTATTGCAGAAACTGCTAACTTGCTATCATGCTCAACACCGCAGGCTACCAATGGAATGTGAATATGCTCTGCTTCTAACGCTTCGATTAGTTGGCTGATATCATGAGTGACTTCCATCATGATTAAATCAGCGCCTTTTCCTGAACGGAGGTCTTTTAATGCCACATCCAGATCTGGCGCATGGGTGACTTTTGCGCCTCGATCAATGGCAATTTTACTCGCTGTTGTTAGATTTCCGCCAAGACTTCCCACGATCATCAGTCGCATCATGCTCTCCTGAAATTTTATTTATCTCAAATGTACTGAACGCTTCTGTATTCGTTACTACCTTACACTTTTGCAAAGTGCGAAATTTTTCCACCTTAAGATGAATTCACTTAAAGCGGGATTGCTCAACAAGCCCTAAAGCATGTCAACTTCGGCTACGCCTCATTTTACAAGCTGTAGTCTTTTTAAAACGAGCAATTTTACAACCTGAATTGAATTCAATTCAGGTTGAATCGCTCTATTGCCCCCGTTCTGACTTAATAATTTCTGTCATGGTTACGCCTAGACGGTCATCAACCAACACAACTTCTCCACGTGCAATCAGCCTGTTATTGACGTAAATATCAATTGCCTCACCAACTTTCCGGTCGATTTCAACCACATCACCAGAATCCAGTCGTAATAAATCACTAACTTCCATGTAAGTTCTGCCTAGAACTGCGGATATATTGACTGGAATTTCAAAAACAGCTTCTAAGTCTTGAGCATTTTTTTGAACGCTTTCATCCTCGAACAGCTTATCAATGTCATCTTCACTTTGTTCTGAGGTAAAATCATCAAGGTCTAGATCACTGTTTTTGGTTTCGTCAGTCATCATCATCCTCCGAAATTAAATTTTCAATTTGCATGTAACTGGGAGCGTTTGACTGGTCATTAATATCATAGTCTCCATCGGTCTCGCCCCTTTCTTGTGCGAACTCATTTAAGATTTCATCTTCTTGCTCTTCATCCTGACGATTATAGCCTGTTTCATCTGGATTTTGCTTCTGCTGTGGTTCTGAAGGATCTTTCCGCTCTTGTTCTCGTTTCTGTTCTGGCTCTGAACTCTTTTTTGGTTCAATGTTATTATCCTCCTCAATAGATGGCTCTTCATTTTCAGGAGGCATAAGAGCTTTTTTGTCATTTTCATTTAAGGCCAAATAGTTTTCAATACTCTGGGTTACAGCTTGTTTGATCTTCTCTTGATCTTTTGATACTCCTCCTTGAGACCATTCAAAACACCAATCACCATGAGGCATATCCGCTTGGCCTAGAATTGAAATATTTCCTTTATAGTTGTGCTGTTCAGCAACTCTTGTGAGACGTTGTTCTGTTTCGGTTGTTAGCTCTTCTGGGACAGATATAAGAATTTTCGGCTCAGTCTGAATGAAACTGAGTGTTTCTACAAAAAAGCTCTCAAGTGCATTTGTAGGTTCACGCTTTATTAATTCGCCTGCGAGTTTCTCTGCAATGGAGACTCCAAGATTGATTGTTTGAGTACGAAAATCTTTGATTTTTTCATCAAACTGATTTGTCATTTTTTCAGAGTTTGAGATGATATTCTGTAGTGCTTTGTTTATTTCAGCTTCCAAGCTTTCGCGCGCTTTTTCTTGTCCTTCCTGAAAACCATTTTGATAGGCTTTCTGTTTTTCGTCTTCAAGTTTAACCGAGAAGTCGGCTTGCAATTTTTCCTCAATCTTCATTTCGATGTCTTCTGGTTCAGGTTCCACAACCCGATCATCAAAATTATCATTGAATAAAAATTTAATTGGCTTGGTCATTTTAATTATTTATTTTTCTATAAATATAGATGATAACGCTTCTACAGCATGTCAATTTCGGCTACGCCTCATCTGACAAGCTGTAGTCTTTTTAAAACGAGCAATTTTACAACCTGAATTCAATTCAGGTTGCATCGCTCTAGAGCACACCGCGCTTAGATGAATTCATTTAACATGCTCTAGTATACTATCTGGTCAGTGCTGCCTGATTGCTGAATAATAATTTCACCTTTGGCAGCAAGATCTTTTGCGGTTGTAATCATTTTATTTTGCGCTTCATCGACATCACTCAAACGTACCGGACCCATGGCTTCAAGGTCATCTTTCAACATTTTTCCTGCACGCTCTGACATGTTTGTAAAAAAGAAATCTCTTACAGAATCAGTGCCGCCTTTCATGGCTAAGGCCAGCATATCTTTTTCGACATAACGTAGCAAAGTCTGACAGCTGCTGTTATCGAGTTTGAGAAGGTCTTCAAAGGTAAACATAAGGGTTTTAATCTTATCTGCGGACTCTCTATCTTCTTCTTCTAATGCACTTAAGAACTTACCTTCGGTTTGGCGATCAAAGTTGTTAAAAATTTCAGCCATTAATTCGTGAGCATCGCGCTGGCGTGTTTGCGCAAGATTGGAGATAAACTCATTGCGCAAGGTATGTTCGATCTTCTCTAATATTTCTTTTTGAACTGAGTCCATACCTAAAATCCGCTGGACAATTTCAAGAGCGAAATCCTCTGGTAAAATTGAAAGCACCTTAGCTGCATGATCTGCCTCAATTCTCGATAATATGACAGCAACTGTTTGCGGGTATTCGTTTTTAAGATAGTTAGCTAGGATGTTGGCCTGCACATTAGACAATTTTTCCCACATGTTACGGCCTGCGGGCCCTCTAATCTCTTCCATAATATTTACCACACGATCTTGGGGAAGAAATTCTAATAGTAGGCGCTCTGTGGAATCATAGTTCCCCATAAGGGCACCTGACAGAGACATTTGTGAAATAAATTCAGCAAGAATGTTCTCCATGACTTTTGAATTAATGGTACCCAACTTTGACATCGCAATGGAAATCTCACCGATTTCATCATCGTCTAACTCTGTCCAGATTGCCGCGCCATACTCTTGCCCAAGTGCAAGCAATAAGGCTGCTGCTCTTTTTGGGCCTGTTAGAGTATTTGCGTTTTCAACACCACTTTCATCTTGAGAGGGCGTTGCTTGCTGTTGTTCTATTGCTTGTTCTTGCGCTTTTGCCATTATGCTGCTTCATTTTCTATGGATTCCAAATGGATCCAATTGCGAATAACATTTACGGCTTCTGTCGGATTGTGTTGGACCAACTCCCCAATTTCACGAATAAAGGACGCTTGGATTTCTCCTGAGAGTTTTGCGTTTTGTAACAATTCAACGGCAGCTGTATCTGGTTCTATTTTTATGACTTTCCCGTCTTCAGTGCGGTATCCATCGGGGGCTTCAAGTAGAGGTTGGCCATCGGGACCAAGATTTTCTGTTCCATCATCTAAGAGTTGGATCGTATCTTCTTGTGTGATGATCCGATTTACAAGAGGACGTATCACCATGAGTAGAAGCAGCGCTGCAACTAGAAAAGTGACAACTAATTCAGCGATATAGAAATAATCATTTTTTGATAAATTTAGGAAAGCAGCATCGGCATTTTCATCTGCGGATATGGTTTCAATTGGCGCAAAACGCAGGTTAGATACCTGCACTTTATCGCCGCGGGTGTTATCAAAGCCTATTGCTGTGCGCACAAGATTTGTGATTTCATCAATTTCCTGTTGTGGCCTGGCTTGGTATGCCGGCGTGCCATCTGCTGCGTTTTGATAGTTACCATCAACCAGTACGGCAACCGAAATACGTTTTATACGGCCAGCTTCTATAACCTCAGTTTTATGCGTTTTTGAAATTTCATAGTTTACGACTTCTTCAGTTTTTTTCTGGTTTTCTTTTTGTGAGGCGTTTTGTTGATCTGCATTATTTGCATCAGCTGCTGGCAGTTCATTGCCAACCGTAACGGCATCGTTTCCGGTTGGTTGCGATGATGATGCATCTTGCGAAAATGTTTTTGTTGAGCGTACGACCTGGCCATCAGGGTCATAGGTTTCAGATGTTTGCGTTACACGGTTGTAATCTAATTCAGCATTAACCCTCACGCGAACTTTACCTGCACCAACCACACTTGCAACAATTTCTTCAACTTCACGCTGCATTCGCTGTTCAAATGAACGATTTCGCTCTTCCATGGTACTGGCTGCAATAACGCCGTTTTCATCGCCTCGTCCTGTTGCGTGCAGTCTTCCATTCTCATCGACGATTGATACACGAGTAGGCTTCATACCCTCGATCGCTGAAGCAACCAGGTGCTGGATTGCTTTGATTTGTCCTGCGCCGAGAGACCCTCTTACTTTTACTACAATGGATGCTGATGGATCGGCTTTATCTCGCGCGAATAATTCTTTTTTTGGTAAGACAAGCATCACACGGGCCATTTGCACGCGGTCTATAGAGCGAATTGTACGGGCTAACTCTCCTTCTAGTGCTCTTTTGTGGTTGATATCTTGCACAAAGCTTGTGGCACCAAGATTGTCACTTTTATCAAAGATCTCATAGCCTACTCCACTGCCGACCGGCAGACCATCTTCAGCCATTTGCATGCGAAGTTTAAGAACGCGCTCTTGTGGTACTAAAATAATTGCCCCTTCCTGGCGGATTTCATGGGGGACATTCATACCTTCTAGCTTATTGACAATAGAAATTGAATCTTCAAACGGAAGATCTGAAAAAAGCACAGTCATTTGTGGCGTTGAAAAACGGAACATTAGGAAAATGAAAAAAGCAAATAACCCCGCTGCAACCGCTCCCATAGCGGCTAGTCGTGTGACACCAATGGCTTTGACAAATTCTAATAAACTGTTCACGACTTTCGTCCTTTGAATTTATTCTTATTTTTAATGGAATACTGTTCTGCAACTGACTTAAGGGCTTACAGCATGTCAATTTCGGCTGCGCCTCATCTGACAAGCTGTAGTCTTTTAAAAACGAGCAATTTTACAACCTGAATTGAATTCAATTCAGGTTGCATCGCTCTAGAGCATGTCAAATTCATGCAAATCAGCGCGAATACAAATCGAACTAGGCAAAAATTACCGCCTATTTCGCTAACAGAACATTAATGAAGAGAAAAAATATAGTATTTTTTTATTTTTACTAGGAGAATTAGACTTGTGAGTGGTATTAATCTGGCATTTTCACAAATTATACTGTGTTCGAGAGAATGCCAGATATATTTATTCTTAGAGATTTAATTGCTACGGTAGTCTTGGACGCGTGTCGCACGCAATCCTGCTAACCCATGGCGATCAATGGATCGCTGCCAACTTAAAAATTCTTCGACTGTAAGCTTGTAGCGCTCACACGCCTCTTCCAAGCTTAACAAGCCCCCTCGGACTGCTGCAACGACTTCTGCTTTTCGGCGAATAACCCAGCGCCTTGTGCTCGCTGGTGGAAGATCTGCTATTGTCAAAGGGCTCCCGTCTGGACCTATGACATATCTTACACGTGGTCTAAATTGTTCTGACATGTTACTCTCAATACTTACGCACCTGACCTACCCAAATAACGTTATACATCATGCCTTTTAATATTTGGCTAAAGTGCCATATAAAACTTTATAGGCGCCTTTAATGCATTGTATTATCTGAGCTATTAACCAAAGAAGTAATCAAAAATTTACTCTTTAACTGTTTTTAGCAAGGCACATGCCAGAGTCACTTTATTTTGTGCTTTATGGAGGATAATTCCTTTATTTGTTATGTTTTAAGATGCTATTCCAGCCCCGTTTATCTGAGATTTCACACCTAGCATATTGTAATATATATCTTTTTAGGATTCTTCTGAGACTGATTGCTGGCGCACAGAAATCACATCGCCCATCTTGACTTCTCTGCCATTGACCAACAGCACAGGTTCGGAGCCTGACATGTCAACGCCATCAACTGTACCAGAAGCAGACGTCGATACATCTATTGTGCCACCTTGGGAATTTCTTGCATCTATGGAAAGTGTGTAGTCTCCATTTGGTGCAAAAGTTCCTTCCGTTGTGCGGCCGTTCCATTTGAATTCAGATGCACCTTCTGTGATATTGCGTTTTTCTGTGTAAATCGTATTCCCTGATTTATCTTTTATGGTGAATGTTGCGTCATTTCCTACTTCTGGGGATGAATAGGCCCAAGAGGCACTGCCATTATTTAGTTGTGCGGTCTTGCCATCTAGCGTTACCGTTTTACCTATATAACTGACTGACCCGATTATGGTATTGGCTGCAGAGAGCTGCGCTAGAATTTCAAGATTTTCATTTGATTTGAGGGATTGTTCAACTTCAGTAAATTGGACAAGCTGTTGGGTGAACTCATTGGTATCAATAGGCTCAGTTGGATTTTGATTTTGCAACTGAGTGGTCAACAATTGCAAAAATGTATCAAAATTGTCGGTAATCGAACTGCGGCTGGTTGCTGTATCGCTGTTATTCAGCGACGCTAGAGCCGATGAAAGATCAATATCCATTATAACACTCCTATATATTATTGGTTCGATTAAAATGATCTTATTTTACTTAACGTATACAATAACCACCGTCATCGCAGCGAAAGCTGGGATCTCTTTAAAACTCTTCTGAGATTCCAGCTTTCGCTGGAATGACGAACTGAGAATATCTTAAAAAAATAGGCCATTTTAAACTTGATCAGCTCTATTTAATGCGATCTAAAATATTTCGAATTGGCTATATCCGAATATCGAGGTTTGTGAATTGCATCCTTCGGTAGTTTACGTTTAAAATTTGCTGGACATCATTTTGCGTCTCATTGTTTTCGTCTGTCTCGTTGCTCTGATCTGATTGCTCATGATCTGCGGTTTCTTGTTCTGCAAATCCATGATCTTTGAGAGAAAATGTTAATTCTCCATCTTTAACATCAAGACCAGAGTTGTTGAGCGCGCGCTCAAGTTGACGGGCATCGCGTTGCATTAAATCCAAGGTTTCTGAACGTTCCACAATAATATGGGTGTTAACACTGCCATCACGGTTCATGTCCAAGCGGACATCTATGCGACCCAGCTCAGGTGGATCAAGGCGTATATCAAAGCGCCTTGCACCATTTTGAGCTTGGGTCGCAATATGCACCGCCAATGAATTAACCGGCACCCGTGGTGACGATTGTGACAGTGCGGATGGGCTTGCCTGCTGTTGTGATGTTGCAGAGGTTGTGGTTGTGAGCAATTGAGAAGAGGTCAAACTATCTTGCTTGGCAAAATCAATTTTAATTGCATCTGGTTTTGTGAGATCATTTTGCTTTTGCAAAAATGTTAATGCGTCCTGCTTTAAGCTGTCTGGTGATTTGCCATTTGTGAGTGTTGTCTCGGCATTTTGTGTTTCTGCTAAAAGTTGGCTTTCAAAAGTCTCTTGCGTATTTGTTTGACCGACATCTCCCTTTGCTTGTGTGTTGATGGCCTGGCGCAATTGTTCTAAACCCTGAATTTGGCGCACATCACTGGCAGAGGCTCCATGAGATAAGTGTGCCGCTTTAGAGAGTGGATTTAGAGAATTTATGTCACTCTTTATATCTGTGTTCAGGCCTTGCTCTAATACGATATCTGCGTTCAAAGCTTCATTGGTGAGCTGCGCTTGTGTTGCTTCTGTCGTGCCACTTAACAAAGATGCTAAAAACTGTTGCTGCTCTGAAGCTGTTGTATTTTGCTCGGTGTAAGATATCGCATCAACGGTTGATGGTATTTCTGTTTCGCTGGTGTTTTCGGATTGGGCTGAGGATTGGGCGCCGTCTTGTTGTTCGTCTGTTACTTGCCCCTCATTTGTTTCTGATTGCTGCTGTTCTGATGTTTGCTGTGTATCACTATTATTTTGCACATCAGGTTTTGCTTGCGTATCTTGGTTGTCTTGAGGTCTTGTTGCCTTATGGGGCGTTTGTTTGTCTTGTGTGTTATGGGGTGTGGTTTGTTTTGCCTGTCTTGCTTCTGGTTTGCTCTGACGCACGGAATTTTCAACCTCGTTGGAAAACTTATTAGGTTCTGAAGTTTGTTTGAAAATGTTTCTTTTTATGCTCTCAGAGTTTGTAACTGAGGCCTCTTTGCGGCTGACTGAAATAAAGTTTTCTAATGCATTATTCATGTTGTTCTACTCGTACTTTAACTCGTGCTCGTAATGAGCTTTACATTTTAATTCTAACTCAGATACTGATACGCATATGTCTGAGGAGGTTTGCAAGAGATAGACCATTTCGCGCATTCTTAATTTTATGCAGTAAAATCAATTATTTAACGCCCCATCCCGACGTAAGAAAACTTCATAAGGTCAAAAATTGCCTGCAAAGTTTGCCTAGTTATAGGTAAGAAATTCAGCTTTTGCAGAGCAAGCGCTTTGACATTGAGATCATCGCTTCTATAATGATTTATTTGTCCATAACCGGGATTTAAAGCAGGACTTGAATTTGAATGTTACATACTAAGCTTAATAGCCTTTATCTTCCCAAGGCTGCCAAAGATACAAGAGTGGTGGTTGCCATGTCTGGTGGCGTTGATTCCTCTGTAGTTGCTGGTTTATTGAAAGATGAAGGCTATGACGTGATTGGCATCACCTTGCAACTCTATGACCATGGAGAAGCCGTTGCTCGAAAAGGCGCGTGTTGTGCCGGGCAAGATATCCATGATGCCCGGCGCGTTGCTGAAACCTTGAATATTCCTCACTATGTGTTGAATTATGAGCGTCGATTTGCCAGTGCAGTGATCGATAGTTTTGCAGACAGTTATCTGTCTGGTGAAACACCTGTTCCTTGCGTAACGTGCAATCAAACAGTTAAATTCAAAGATTTGCTGGCAACGGCCAAAGATCTTGAAGCAGATGCACTCGCTACGGGGCATTACATTCAAAGCCGCCCAGCACACATTCACGCTGATGGCGCGCAGGATTGGCAGCTTTTGCGCGCGGTTGATGCGGAGAGGGATCAATCTTACTTTATGTTTACCACAACAAAAGAACAGCTGAGTTTTTTGAGGTTTCCTCTTGGGGGATTGAAAAAGTCAGAAACTCGAAGTCTGGCTGAAAAATATAACCTTAAAATTGCCCATAAACCCGATAGCCAGGATATTTGCTTTGTTCCATCTGGGCGGTATACGCAAGTTATTGAGCGGTTGCGACCAGGGGCTGCTGAGCCTGGCGATATTGTTGATTTGAATGGTACGGTTGTTGGACAGCACGAGGGTATTATAAACTTTACCATCGGCCAGCGCAAAGGCATTGGCATTTCAGCACAAGAACCGCTTTATGTTATTCGTCTTGATGCTGAGCGCCGTGAGGTTGTGGTGGGAACGCGTGATGCGCTGCGCACCAATTGGGTTTTATTGAGGGACTTAAACTGGATCGGGACTGATCATTTTGATAACCTGCCAAGTGATGGACTTGATATTTATGCCAAAGTTCGCTCGACACAACCGCCTTTGAAAGCAAAGCTGCACAACTCTGAAGGTCAGGCTTGGGTTCAGCTTATGGATGGTGAAGACGGGGTTTCTCCTGGACAAGCTTGCGTGTTTTACACCTCAGATGATGCGGCTGCACAAATTCTAGGTGGTGGCTGGATACGTTCTGCACATAACGCGGTTACAGATTTGCCTATAGCTTCTCAATATACTGATAGGCTCGCGTTGATTTAGTAGACGATCAGCTTTGGTTTTTTCTCAAAAACGTTGAGAACTTTTTTCAGGTCATGTCCGCGCTTGAGAATTTGTCCTGTTGGAGCAATGACGCTGTAGGCCCCCTGCTTGTTGGCACGTTTTGGTTTTTTTTCGATGGAATAAAGTGCATGCTCTGTGGCTTTGCGAAAGATGGAAAAAACAGCCCTGTCAGCCAACATATCAATGGCATAATCCCGCCAGTCAGCTGATGCAACCATCCGCCCATAAACACGTAAAATATCATTGAGCTCTTGGCGATTAAAACACACATGTACTGGGTCGCGTAACTGCATCGCCTTATCAGGTGGTTGAGGCAATATCGTTTTGCCCGGTGGGCGATCAAATTTTAGAGTTTTATCTGGCAAATGTTTGCTCTTGTTATACCCTCAGCACTCTTCATTGTTTACAATATCATTTTATAACCTAAAGATAAACTCAACTCTTACCACTATTCTAATCGAAATATGAACTTAAGGGTCAGACTTTGGTTATATAATGGTCCTTTTTTCACACCCTCATAAAAAATATTTTTTATTTTATTTCAATAACTTACACCTAATATCTAAAGCTTTATATAGACTTTCAAAAAGCGCTTGGCATATTTTTGCCGTATTTTCGCCATCCCATCACCTTATTTTTTTGTCATATTTATAAAGCTGCCCACTGGCCCAGTCTTAGGTTTGATTTAGAATCAAATCAAATTTCCCCCCTCATATTTATATAATGACTGGGCCTTTTTTTATAAAATATGACTTCCTATTTCTTTATTTTATCTTTATTAGTATTGCCAAATTTTTTTTCTAAAAACTCCAACATTATCTCAAGCCTGTTGACTTTCTGCATATGAGATGCACTGAACAATAAAAATTATAATAGATGACCCAAGGTATGACATGACTGAAACATTTTCTTTCCAAGCAGAGGTGACAAAGCTTTTACACCTCATGATCCACTCCGTGTACTCAGAAAAAGAAATTTTTTTGAGAGAATTAATATCTAATGCCTCTGATGCTTGTGATCGTTTGCGCTATCTTGCCGTCACACAATCGGATTTGCTTGGCGATGATCCTGATTTAAAAATAACTCTTCAAACCAATGCTGATGCCAAAACCTTGACAATTGCAGACAACGGTATTGGCATGTCAAAGCAAGAGCTTATTGAAAATTTAGGAACAATTGCAAAATCTGGCACGAAAGCTTTTATTGATAAACTTTCCCAGGAGCAAGACAGCGCAAACCTTATTGGTCAGTTCGGGGTTGGATTTTATGCCGCATTTATGGTTGCAACCCATATTGAGGTTATCAGCCGCAAGGCCAGATCAGAAGAGGTTTTTGTATGGCAATCTCAGGGTGGAGAGGGCTTTGATGTTGCGCCTGCGGGAGAAGATATTTCACAAAACTTTCAGAGGGGAACGCGCATTATTCTTCATATGAATGATGAGGCTTTAACATATCTGGATGCTCATAATATTGAGCGCATTGTTCATGCTTATTCTGATCATATTTCTTTTCCGATTATGTTAGAGGCACCAGATGAGGATGAGACTGAGAATGTTGATACATTAGATGAAAAAGATGAACCTGAAGATGAGCCTTCTGGGCCGAAACAACTCAATTCTGGGAATGCTCTATGGGCGAGGCCTAAGGCTGAGATAAACGAACAGGATTATGTGAATTTTTACAAGCAGGTCTCTGCCTCCTTTGATGAGCCATTGGTTACATTACATTATCAGGCTGAAGGACGACATGAATATTCTGTATTGGTTTTTATTCCTACCATGAAGCCTTTTGATCTTTATGAACCGGAGCGTAAGGGGCGTGTTAAGCTGTATGTCAAGCGTGTGTTTATTACGGAAGATACGGATATCCTACCGCCTTTTTTACGCTTTGTCCGAGGCGTTATTGATTCACAGGATATTCCTTTAAATCTCTCACGGGAGATGCTGCAAAATAATCCTATTGTGGAATCTATTCGTCGTGCGGTAACAAAAAAAATTCTCTCCGAATTGAGAAAAACAGCACAAAAGACACCAGATGTTTTTGAAAAGGTTTGGGATGCCTTCGGGGCTGTGATCAAGGAAGGTCTTTATGAAGCATTTGAGTACAGAGATGAGATCTATGAGATTGCCCGTTTTCGTTCGATGAATTCCAAAGGTTGGATTAGCCTAACGGACTACGTTACGAATATGCATGATCAGCAAAAGGACATTTATTATCTGACCGGAGAGAGCTTGGAACGGCTTAATGATAGTCCTTTGTTAGAGGGCTTTCGCGCGCGGGGTATTGATGTGCTGTTGCTGTGCGATCAAGTCGATCATTTCTGGGTGATAAACTCAACTGGATATGATGGTAAACCTTTCAAATCTCTCACACAAGGCGATGCGGCTCTTTCTGATATCCCTTTGAAAGAGGGCGAAGCTAACGACACAGATGCTGATATGGATGCGAAGTCCGCAACTTTGATTGCAAAGTTAAAGCAAACTCTTGGAGAGGTTGTGAGCGATGTGCAAATTTCCAAACGTTTGGTTACAAGCCCGGTTTGCCTTGTCGCTCCGACAGATGGTCCGGATCGGGGCCTCGATAAAATTATAAACTATAGTGAAAATGATAAGCGTACTGCTCCTGTTCTTGAAATTAATATCAACCATGATTTGCTGCAAAAGCTACGCGCACATGAAGATCAACAATCAGCTTTATCTGATTTTGAAGATTTGTCTTGGTTACTCCTTGATCAAGCTAAAATTTTGGAAGGGGAATTGCCGAGGGATCCTGCGAAGTTTTCTGAGCGTTTAAACCGTTTGCTATTATCGAAAAATGCCTCTTCTTAGAGCTGGGCCTTGTTACGCTCCCAGGATGCGAGCATCAACAGGGTCTTGTTATCCAAATGAATGCATTCTATCATTTTTTGCAAATACTATTCATCTTTGTACGGATTTGTTATAATATTTGCTGTTTGCCATAGAATAAAATATTATAATTGTTTATAGTGGAATTAGGTTAACATATGACATTTCAAATTACAGGTAAAAATATTGATATAGGAGAGGCTTTAAAAGCGCATATACTAGAGCGCTTGGATCATGCTTTAGATAAATATGTCTCAACGCCTCTTTCGGGACATATTCGCATTGAAAAAGAGCGAGGGAACTTTTTAATAGATTGCTCCATACAGCTTGAATCAGGCCTTATACTGCATAGCCATGGAGAATCACCAGATGCCTACGCATCCGCAGATACGGCTTTTGAGAAGCTTGAAAAACGACTTAGGCGGTATAAAAGGCGGCTAAAAAGCCATTCATCACGTCATAATCAAAGCCTTAAAGAAATCGGTATTCAAGCTTACGATTATGTATTAAAACCAGAAGATGAGACTTCGGTTGAAAACCAACATGAAGAAGAGCTGGCTCCTGTTATTGTTGCCGAAACACAGATTAAAATTGATGAATGCTCTGTTGGCGATGCTGTAATGAAAATGGATCTTTCTAACAAGAGTTTTATTATTTTTAAAAATGCCAGTAATGGTGCTATGAATGTCGTATATAAGCGAGATGATGGGCATATTGGGTGGGTTGATCCAACACATAATGCTACTTAAATCTTATTCATATTTGCTTTAAGCGGGAAATCTCTATATCTGATACCCTATAGCGAGGCCTCAAGTCGTAAGATAATCGATTTATAATAGAATTATTTTTCCAAGTTAAATTTAATGCAATTTAATTTTGGTTTCGAGCTGTTATTTCATAAAAAACACTCATTAATCGCGTTATTTTTATATTACATCAAAGTGAGATTGGTTCATGGATTTAGGAGATATGATTACTCAAAATGGTATTCTTCCATGTTTAAAAGTCAGTAGCAAAAAGCAGGTTTTGCAAGAATTGTCTGCTCAAGCTGCAAAACTGACAGGAACTGATCAAAGGGATATTTTTGATATTTTATTACAACGTGAGCGCCTTGGTTCAACTGGGGTTGGAAACGGCGTTGCAATACCGCATGGGAAACTCTCACATTTGGAGCATATTGTGAGTATTTTTGCGAAATTAGATCATCCCGTTAATTTTGAGTCGATTGATGGACAGCCGGTTGATTTGGTATTTTTGTTACTTGCTCCAGAAAGTTCTGGTGCGGACCACCTTAAGGCACTTGCTCGCATTTCTCGTTTGCTACGTGAGCCGACTGCTTTGGAGAAGTTGCGGAGCGCAACGAGCGTATCTGCGCTATACTCCGTTTTGACAGAGCCCGCAGCCTCCCATGCCGCATGATCTGCTGTCATTTGCGCTTACAATACAATGCTTCATGCAGGTTAATTAGTGTAAACTTAAAGGCTCTAAATCATGCTCTATGGCATCGCCAATAGCACCTGATTTGCTATCTGCAATTGATAAAGGGGTGCCATCCGCAGCATGGAGCACGAAAAGTGGAATGCCTTTTGGAAAGTCTGTCTCCGTCATCGTTGGAAACATATGAAGAGCCTGATCTGATGTGAGTTCTTTTATGTAAGCCACTTCTCCACCACCGAGATGGGCAAACTCAATTGTGCTCATTTCGATTTCCATAGTCTCTTTTTGGTGTTCCATGGTTAACTCCTCTTTATACATCTTTCGATCAGAACATGTGTTCCACACAGCCTGCCACCAATCTATGTTATTATACTTTTAAATGTTATAAAACTTGTTTACGTGACTTTTAATTTTGGATGTGATCATAATTGATACTTTAATTTCAGATTTTTTAAGTCTTTAATATTTGTTTTGGCTACTTCTTTTCTCATATCTTAAGCTCATACTTTCCCTTAGACTACTCATAATATTGGTTTTTTTTATATTTACGCAAGGCTTTTGGAGTATCATTTCAGGCCACAATATATTTTTTTATTTCAATATCATTTCATGATATGGCATGTTTTATTTAATTGATTTCAATTGTGTTAAGCACACTTTCGTCTTCTGGCTGCAAAAGTTCTATAGATAATAGCCCGTTTTCCAGTTCTGCCGAGATGTTCTCTACTCTTTCAGCCAATAAAAAAGCCTTACGGAATTTCCTTTTTGCAATACCTTGATGCAAATACTCTATATCATGGTTAATTTGTTTATTGCCTTGAATGATTAATTGTCTATTTTCTATATGAATTTCAAGTTCGTGTCTTTCAAAACCCGCAACAGCTAGTGTAATGCGAATAATACCTTGCTCACTATTTTCTGCGATAAAACGCTCAATATTGTACGGAGGATAGGTGCTGTCTGAACTTTGAGAAATTTTTTCTAACGCATGCTCTAGATCTTCAAACCCTAGAAGTAATGGATGATTGAGAGAGGCAATCCGAGACATAATATCGTGGCACAATTTTCATGAATTTATAAAATATGCATGAACAAATTTACTTTATTTACATGAGGTTAACACACGTTTTTTAGAAACTAAAGTTATTATTTTTCAGACAGGTTAATCCCAGAAATATCTTTTAAGCGCTGCCTTTCACTTTATAACCTAACCAACAGCTAAGTTGTGCATGGTAATGTCAGTCTGATTTATGCATTTGATGTTATGTCTAAATTTTATGTTCTTAAATTATTTTAGATCGCTCTAAACTCGTCTCTCTAACTCACTCTCAACATTATGATTTACTATTGATATTGCTAATATGTTCAAACATGGTGTAGTGATGTTTGAAAATGCATAATTTTGATAGAACTTAAAATAGATCTCTATGCCAAAACGCAATGATATTAAATCCATTCTCATTATTGGAGCCGGGCCCATTATTATTGGCCAGGCCTGTGAATTTGACTATTCTGGAACGCAAGCTTGCAAGGCCTTAAAAGAAGAGGGATATCGAATTATCCTGGTCAATTCTAATCCAGCGACGATTATGACAGATCCTGATCTTGCTGATGCAACATATATCGAGCCCATTACACCTGAAATTGTTGAAAAAATTATTGCGAAGGAGCGGCCAGATGCCTTGCTGCCGACTATGGGTGGACAAACTGCGCTGAACACCGCTTTAACGCTGAATAAAAACAATGTTCTCAAAAAATATAATGTTGAGATGATTGGAGCGAATGCAGAGGTTATTGACAAAGCGGAAGACCGATATTTGTTTCGTGAAGCGATGCGACAAATTGGCCTTGAAACTCCGAAATCAAAACTTGCGCATAATTTTCAAGAGGCCAGTGATGCTCTAGAATTTATTGGACTGCCAGCTATTATCCGGCCATCTTTTACTCTTGGCGGTACAGGCGGGGGGATTGCCTATAACCGTGAAGAATTTTTTCACATTATTGAGCGCGGCCTAGATGCCTCTCCAACAACCGAAGTTCTGATTGAAGAATCAGTTTTGGGTTGGAAAGAATATGAAATGGAAGTTGTTCGGGACCGCGATGACAACTGCATTATCATTTGCTCGATTGAAAATATTGATCCTATGGGCGTGCATACTGGTGATTCCATTACGGTTGCTCCAGCCTTGACCCTTACCGATAAAGAATATCAAATTATGCGCAATGCATCTTTGGCCGTATTGCGCGAGATTGGTGTAGAGACTGGCGGGTCTAATGTTCAATTTGCAGTAGAGCCAAATACTGGACGTTTGGTGGTTATTGAAATGAACCCACGGGTTTCACGGTCTTCTGCGTTGGCATCGAAAGCAACGGGTTTTCCTATTGCGAAAGTTGCGGCCAAATTGGCGATTGGTTATAGCCTTGACGAACTTGAAAATGACATTACAGGTGGGGCGACACCTGCCTCTTTTGAGCCTAGCATTGATTATATCGTCACAAAAATTCCGCGTTTTGCATTTGAAAAATTCCCCGGATCAGAACCAACTCTAACAACAGCGATGAAATCTGTTGGCGAGGTTATGGCGATTGGCCGAACGTTTTCTGAGTCTTTACAAAAGGCGCTACGGTCTTTGGAAACTGGGTTAACTGGGCTTAATTCTGTTGCGATTTCCGGATTAGGTCAGGGCGATGATAAAAATGCAATACGGGCTGCGTTGGCTGTTCCTTCACCTGACCGCCTGTTAAAAGTTGCTGAGGCAATGCGACAAGGGGCCGAGCTTGAGCAAATTTATAACTGTTGTGCAATTGATCCATGGTTTTTGGAGCAAATTCAAAACATTATCTCTATTGAGCAAAAAATTATATCTCAGGGTTTGCCACAGTCTCAAAAGCTTTTGAGAGAAATCAAAGCCATGGGCTTTTCAGATGAGCGTCTGGCGGAATTGGCAGGTTTGGATATAACCGATGTTCAGGCCTTGCGACAAGAGTTGCATGTTCAGCCGGTTTATAAGCGCATTGATACCTGCGCTGCTGAGTTTGCCTCACCTACTGCGTACATGTATGCCACTTATGAAAATGGTTTGTTTGATCAGCCCGATTGCGAGGCTGAACCGTCTGATGCAAAAAAGATTGTCATTTTGGGTGGAGGTCCTAATCGTATCGGACAAGGCATTGAATTTGATTATTGCTGTTGCCATGCCGCCTTTGCCCTATCTAAGGTCGGTTTTGAAACCATTATGATCAATTGTAATCCAGAGACGGTTTCGACGGATTATGATACCTCTGATCGGCTATATTTCGAGCCCCTCACAGCTGAGGATGTGATTGAAATTATTCGCAAAGAGCAAGAAGCTGGCGAAGTTCTTGGGGTTATTGTGCAATTTGGGGGGCAGACACCGCTGAAATTGGCTGCTGCCCTTGAGGCGCATGCCATTCCCATCTTAGGCACATCTCCTGAGGCAATTGATTTGGCTGAGGACCGCGATCGTTTTAAGGATCTGATTGAAAAACTTGATATTCGCCAACCCAATAATGGTATTGCGAGAAGTGAAAAAGAAGCTTTAGAGATTGCTGAAGATATCGGTTTTCCTTTGGTGATACGCCCGTCTTATGTGCTTGGGGGCCGGGCAATGGAAATTGTCTATGATCAAGAGCGGCTTAAAACATATATAAAAGATGCTGTGGTTGTCTCTGGCTCTAGTCCGGTTTTGCTCGATTGTTATTTGCGTGATGCCATTGAAATCGATGTGGACGCGCTTTCTGACGGGGAAGATGTTTTTATTTGTGGCATTATGCAGCATATTGAAGAAGCTGGTGTGCATTCTGGCGATAGCGCCTGTTCACTGCCTGCATATGCCCTTAGCCCAGAAATGATTGCATGTATTGAAGCTCAAACGCGAGATTTGGCGCGTGCTCTCAATGTTATTGGTTTGATGAATGTACAGTTTGCGATTCAAAATGAAGACCTCTACATTCTAGAAGTGAACCCTAGGGCCAGTCGCACAGTACCTTTTGTGGCGAAAGTTATTGGTCAACCGATTGCTGGAATTGCCGCCAAAATTATGGCCGGAACACCCCTTAAAAGCTTTGGCCTTAAGCCTTACCAACTTGAATATACAGCTGTAAAAGAAGCTGTCTTTCCTTTTGCCAGATTTCCTGGGGTTGACCCTGTTTTGGGCCCTGAAATGCGCTCAACCGGTGAAGTTATGGGCCTTGATACGGCCTATCCGCTTGCTTTTGCCAAAAGTCAGATTGGAGCTGGAGCGCATGTGCCAACAGAAGGGACCGTATTTGTTTCGGTGAAAGATACAGATAAACCAAGGCTCGTTGAACCTTTGCGTGATTTGGTGGAGATGGGTTTTGAATTGGTTGCCACGCGAGGAACCAAACGCTACATGGAAGAGCATGATATCCCCTGCGAAACAATCAATAAGGTTTTAGAAGGACGTCCCCATATTGTTGATGCCGTTAAAAATAAGGACGTACAGATTGTTTTTAATACAACGGAAGGTGCGCAAGCTTTAAAAGACAGTCGCTCTATCCGGGAAACCGCCCTGAATTACAATGTTCCATACTACACAACCTTTTCTGGCATCATGGCTGTTACACAAGCTATCCATGCTTTAAAAGACGGACAACTGGATGTTAAACCACTTCAGGATTATCTTGTAAATTCAATGAAATAGTTTTGAGAATTGTTTTCATTGATAAGCAACAGAATATAAGTTGCTAATAATCACACCTAGAGCTTTTTAACTTGAATTGAATTCAATTCAGGTTGAACCGCTCTAGAAACTAAATTTTATAAAAAAAGACTACAGATTTTTAACAAATCTGCTATTATCTACTGCTTTATATTTATCTTAAAGCGATACAAGACGTCTTATTTGGGTCACTCAAATAAAGTCCTGATTTTACCCCGAGAACATATCTTGTTTTGGATTATTTCAGTTTTAAAAACTGTCAGAGCTAAGCTTTATCTTCTTGGAGTGTTTTTCGTGACAGGGGATAGAGCGTATTAACCTGAGATACGCTCTAGATATATTGAAAACGAGCAATTTTTACAACTTACACGTAAACTTACTTTAAGTTGTATTGCTCTGGAAGGAGAATACATAATGCCTACGGAAAAAGTTCCTATGACAATTCCAGGATTTCAAGCTCTTGAAACTGAATTGCAAAGATTAAAAACCGTTGAGCGCCCAAGAATTATACAAGCCATTGCTGAAGCGCGAGAGCATGGTGATCTGTCTGAGAATGCTGAATATCATGCTGCAAAAGAGTCTCAGGGTTTGAATGAATCCCGTATGGCTGAAATTGAAGATCAACTTTCCAGAGCAGATGTCATTGATATTACTAAGCTTTCTGGGAAACAAATTAAATTTGGTGCAACAGTTACCGTGGTTGATGAGGACACAGAAGCTGAAGCGCGTTATCAAATTGTTGGCGAATTTGAAGCTGATGTGAAACAAGGTAAAATTTCTATTACCTCTCCTATTGCCAGAGGTCTTATTGGCAAATCTGTTGGCGATTCCATTGAGGTTGCAACTCCAGGTGGCGGCAAAGTCTATGAGATTATAAATGTTGAGTATGCTTAGAGCCTGTCGACTTGAACTGCATTCCGTTGACACACCCTAAATCATTGGTAATGTAGATCTTTTTCGCAAAACCGACATCTATTTTTGAGTGATGTGCACTTGGCTCTACAGCATGTCAATTTAGGTTACGCCTCATCTGACAAGCTGTAGTCTTTTAAAAATGAGCAATTTTACAACCTGAATTGAATGCAATTCAGGTTGAATTGCTCTAGGGTCTAAATTTTCAGAATAAAATTTAGAGAAAATTCAAAATTTTATGGTAAATTCTTAAGTTGGAATAATCGGGTTTAGACTTCTTATATTTTTATCTTGCGTTTGGTTTTGAGTATTCTCATTTGAGGACATAACGATGCAGTCCGCTGTTGAAAGTTTAGAAGTTCTCGAAAGTCTTGCACAAGATAATTCTCCTCAAAATCAAATCGAAATTATGCATCGCATAACCGATTTGTTTTTGATGACTGAGAACCAGTGCAAAGAAGAAGATACTGAACTCTTTGGCCTTGCGTTAGATCATGTTGCTTATAAACTACCTGCCGAACATCGCAAAGAACTCTCGATACGTCTTGCAGAGACGCAAAAAGCACCGAGACGTTTGCTTCTTAAATTAGCGAACGATAAGATTATTGTTGCCCAACCCGTCTTAGAACAATCTCCTTGTCTGACGGATAATGATCTCGCCAGTATCGTTGAAGCCAAGGGGTCTCAACATCAACTTGCGATATGCCACCGTGAAACTTTGCCTATTCCAGTCACAGATGCTCTTATCAAACACGGGGAACAGGACGTTTTGTGTGCTGTTGCCAAAAATGAAGCTGCACAACTGTCATCTGAAGGATTGCACTACCTCTCAGAGCAAGCCAAGACTATTCAGGTTTTACATCAAACTTTAAAGCAGCGCAAAGTTGATTCCATTTATGATATTGCTCAAGTCACTGAAGATATCAAACAAACTGTCAAACAAACTGTCAAACAAGAATTGATGCAACGGGTTTCAGATGTTGTCGATGAAAATATTAATCGGATTG
Source organism: Pseudomonadota bacterium (assembly GCA_039033475.1). GTDB lineage: Bacteria > Pseudomonadota > Alphaproteobacteria > Rhizobiales > CBDHHC01 > JBCCCO01. The sequence goes on from JBCCCO010000006.1 coordinate 26,503, forward strand.
TTGAAACAAAACTGGCGGCAATCAAAACCGAAACCATTCAAACGCAACTTACAAGCGTTTCAGAAAAGGATATGAGCTCTGCTTTTCAGTTTAGCAAAAAAGCTATGCGTTCAGGCGGGGATCCGGATCCAAAACGTCAACTGAACGAATTTGCTTTAACTGGGCACGCTAGAGCGCAACGCATTCCAGAGACGGTGAAAACACTTTCTGGTTTAACACATATTTCCCCCAAAATGGCCGCGCACTGTTTGTTTCGTGCTGATCTTTCAGCGCTAGGGGTTTTGTGTAAAGCCAATCATTTTTCTCGCGAGACGTTTTCTGCTTTGTTACAGCTTCGTGTTGTTCATAAAAAACTACCTAAAAGTGTAATGGCCGATGCTCTGCAACGCTATGACGTGTTGCGCTATGAAAAAGCCCTGAAAGTTATGGACCTACTTGAGCAAAAAATGAAGGATTCTGAAGATTACCAGGATGAAGACGATTTTGCTTCTGATGAATGAGTTTAATCTCTATACTTAAATCTCCACACCTGGTTCAAATTTCGAACGGCGTATGGCTAAAGACGTCTTCACGCTATCCACATTTTCAGCGGCGGTTAAATCGTTGATGATAAAATCCTGAAATGTGCTTAGGTTGGGAGCGACACAGCGCAATACGAAATCGATTTCACCTGATAGCATGTAACATTCACGCACGATTTCCCAAGCTTCGACTTGTTTCTCAAAGGCCACTAAATCTGTTTCTGCTTGGCTGTGAAGTCCAATATAGGCAAAAGCTGTGAGCTCATATCCCAGCATTTTTTCTTCCAGCAATGCGTGATACCCCCTGATAACGCCAGCTTCTTCAAGTGCACGGACGCGTCTTAGGCATGGGGGGGCGGAGATGCCTATTCTCTTTGCCAATTCAACATTGGTGATGCGTCCGTTGTTTTGCAGTTCACGCAAAATTTGAAAATCTATGTCATCTAAGTTATGGCCAACCATAATTTACCTTAATGATGTGGTTATTCAGTTCGTAAAATCATATTTAGCTTTGCTGGGAAATTCAAAAATATTTTATGTATGATTAGCATATGATATTGATTGGTTTCATATTTTTACTGATTTTATCTTGACTTGTTTGCTAAATCGTTTTGATAACTACCTTAAGAAAAAAATAGTTTATAAATTGTATGCTCAATACCCCGGCAGACTCAAAACAAAGAACAGCTTGGCTGATTACGGATGGAAAAGCCGGTATGGATATGCCTTGCCTTGGTGTTGCTGAGGCTCTTGGTTTTAAACCTACCTTCAAACATATTACGCTTACAAAACCTTGGTTATGGCTCGCCCCCTGGGGACCTGTTTCTCCCAAATATGCGCCGATGCGAAAGGACAGCCTTTTTCACCCGCCATGGCCAGATTTGGCAATTGCGACAGGGCGCTTGAGCATTCCATATCTACGCGCCCTGCGCAAAGCCGCAGGACAAAGCACCTACACTGTTATCTTGCAAGATCCGAAAACTGGAGCAAAAAGCGCTGATCTGATTTGTGTGCCAGCGCATGATCCGTTGCGTGGTGAAAATGTTTTGGCCTTGCCAACAGCGCCGCACACTTATAGTGAAAACAAACTTGCGCGTTTGCGGGCGAACCCTTTGGCCGTTTTACAAGCTTTACCTGGGCCTCGTGTTGCGCTAGTCCTTGGTGGCCCGAATGCGGTTTATAACTATGATCAGGCTGCGCTGACGAAATTACAACACAGCCTTAGATCGTTGGTTAAACTTGGTGTGAGTTTTATGGTTACACCTTCACGGCGCACGCCACAAAGTCTTATTTCAGCAGTAAAACGAGAAATACAGAATGCGCCGAACTTTTTTTGGGAAGGAGATGGGGATAATCCTTATCCCGCCATGCTTGGGATTGCAGATGTCCTTATTGTGACTGCTGATTCTGTGAATATGGTCGGAGAGGCTTGTGCAACAGGGCGACCTGTTTATATTTTTGAGCCGAGTGGGGGCTCGCGTAAATTTCGTAACTTTCACAAAACCTTGCACGACTTTGGAGCGACACGGCTCTTGCCAGAACACGTGCAACATTTGGACACATGGACTTATGATGCTAAAGCTTTAGATGCTGCTTCTATTCTTGCCCAAGAGATAAACAGACGCATGGCTTTGGGTTAAGACTGCATCTTACTTCAAAATAACGATCAGGATTATATAGATGACACACCTTAATATTGAAAAACTTAAATCTGTTCCCCTTGAAACGCAGCCTTATGAACATATTATCGTTCCTGGTTTTTTGGCAGCAGACACCTTAAAGCGTGTTGTAGAAAATTATCCTGATATTCTCAAGGGAGGATCTTTCCCTCTAGAAAGCGTTGATGTTCCTGATATTTTAGATGATGTGATTAAGGAAATGGACGGTCCAGCATTTGAGCACGCCATTGCGGAAAAATTTGCGGTCGATATCGCTGATCGGCCGAAAATGTACTCGCTGCGCGGATACTGCCGTAAGACAGATGGCAAAATTCATACGGACTCAAAAGATAAGATTGTTACAGTTTTGCTTTATCTCAATGAAGACTGGCCCCATGAGCGCGGAAAATTGCGCTTGTTGCGCAGTGGACATGATATGGAAGATTATGCCACAGAAGTTCCACCAGACAATGGCACGCTTTTGGTCTTTAAACGTTCAGACAAGTCGTTTCACGGGCATGGCTCCTTTGAAGGGGTGCGGCGCTCTATCCAAATGAATTGGATGGTTTCGGAGGGTAAAAAAGGCTTCCACCGCATCCGCCATCAAATTTCAGCACTTTTTAAAAAGGTGACCTGATCTCATATTTGTGATTGAAATCATCTTTGTGTAGTGCATACCATTTAAAATGGTTTTATTTCATTTATATATAAAACCGACAGTCGTCATCGCAGTGAAAGCGTGAATCTCTTGGAAATTTATCAAGAGATTCCAGCTTTCGCTGGAATGACAATCTGAGAGTATCTTGATAAAAACAAACCATTTAAAAATTGGATTGGCTATAAATCATAATACTGTCCCTACATGCAAAGCCTGACATTTAAAACTTAGAGATAAAACTATGACACCACGGCATCATAAACTTATTATTATTGGTTCTGGGCCTGCGGGGTATACCGCTGCGATTTATGCTGCCAGAGCTATGCTTGAGCCTGTTTTAATTCAGGGCATACAACCTGGCGGGCAGCTAACTATCACCACAGATGTAGAAAATTACCCCGGTTTTGCAGATGTGATACAAGGGCCGTGGTTGATGGAGCAAATGAAGGCCCAGGCAGAGCATGTCGGTACTGGTATGGTTACAGACCATATTATTGATATAGATCTCACAGAAAAACCATACACGCTTAAGGGAGATTCTGGACAGGTGTATACCGCTGATAGCATTATTATTAGCACTGGAGCGCAAGCGCGCTGGCTCGGTTTGCCTGCCGAGGAGAAATTCAAGGGCTATGGAGTTTCTGCCTGTGCTACATGTGATGGTTTCTTTTATCGTAAAAAAACTGTTTTGGTTGTTGGTGGAGGGAACACCGCCGTTGAGGAAGCTTTGTTCCTGACAAATTTTGCCCAAAAGGTTATTTTGGTGCACCGCAGAGATTCATTGCGGGCCGAAAAGATTTTGCAAGACCGTTTGCTGAAACACGACAAGGTCGATGTAATTTGGGATAGCGTGTTGGAGGACATTACTGGTGAAGAAAACCCGCTTAAAGTCCGCGCTGCAAAGCTAAAAAATATCAAAACAGGTGATGTTCATGAGATTGCCGTGGATGGCATCTTTATTGCCATAGGTCATGCGCCTGCCACAGAATTATTTCAAGGCAAGCTTGATATGAAAGACAATGGCTATATTGTTACGGCACCTGATTCAACAGCAACCAGCATTCCTGGCGTTTATGCTGCGGGGGACGTGACCGATGAAATATATCGTCAAGCCGTTACAGCAGCTGGTATGGGATGTATGGCGGCACTAGAAGCCGAGAAACACTTGGCCGGCTTAGAGACCTAAAACATATTTATCATAACCAATAGAGTTATTCCCCATATACGATTGTTTTTGCTAGTATTCAAAATTTGATGCCTTTTGTACAATAATTAGTTTTTCGGATAGAATAGCAATGGACTGGGATAAACTCCGTATTTTTCATGCGGCTGCTGAAGCTGGAAGCTTTACCCATGCGGGCGATGCTCTAGATATGAGCCAATCTGCCGTGAGCCGGCAAGTTAGCTCTTTGGAAAAAGAGCTGAATATTATTCTCTTTCATCGACATGCCAGAGGTCTTATCCTTACAGAACAAGGGGAGTTGTTATTTCGAACCGCGCATGATGTGTTTACCAAACTGGAAAGTGTAGAAACACGCCTTGCTGATTCCAAAACAAAGCCGTCGGGAGATTTGCGGGTTACCACAACACTTGGGCTGGGATCGCATTGGCTGACACCGCGGCTGCTGGAATTTACAGATCTCTATCCCGATATCAATCTTCAGTTATTGCTTAATGACACAGAATTGGATATTGCGATGCGTGAGGCAGATGTTGCGATATGGCTTCGAGAACCAACGCAAAATGATCTTGTCCGGCGTAAGCTCTTTACTGTGCACCTTCATGTGTATGCTTCAATTTCATACATCAAACGGCATGGAACGCCAAAAACACTCGAAGATTTGGTGAATCATAAATATGTGACATTTGGCGGAAATATTCCAACACCAATTAAAGACCTCAATTGGTTGGAAGATGTCAATCGTAAGTTTGAGGGTCAAAAACATGCAGCTTTGAGTATTAACAGTATCTACGGCATACGCCGCGCTGTTAAGTCTGGTATTGGTCTTGGGGTTCTTCCTGATTATTTGGTTGAGGAAGACAATGATATCGTTCCTGTGTTACAAAATGCAGACGTCCCACAGTTTAATACGTATTTTGTGTATCCTGAAGAGCTGAGAAATCTGAACCGGATTAATATTTTCAGAGATTTTCTATTAAAAAATGCAAAGGTGTGGTCATTTTGAATGGTGTTAAGTTGCGTGACGTTATGCATTTTTGCATAACTGCTATGCGTTAAACCTAATTGCTCATCTCATTTCTTTTTACCATAATCTAAGTCTCTGTAATATCACGTGAAGGTATTTTCCTCCTCCCTTGTATCTTCGCTGATTTGACATTTAATTGTTACTTACAGGTACACGTTGTAGTTTTACGTGCACAAAAATTTTACAGCCGCCGGGTCATCTTTTTGGCCCGGCTTTTTTTGATATTACCCTGTTAGTGCTGTTAAGACCCTGGCATACATTCCATCAACAGGATTGCTAATGCTGTATATTGTTCCAATAATGGCACCAGCGATGCCAGCAGCAATAATTGCATATTCTATAGCCGTCGAGCCATTTTGGTTGGCCGCAAAAGCCTTTAAAAGATCTGAAAAGTCAGACAATTTATTTTGCAATTTGCTTAACATAGAAAAGCTTTTCATCATTTGCGTCTATTAAAACTCAATAGATACTTTTATAAAACATCACGTAAAGCAGTCTTTAACGGGTCGTCTGCTGGTGGCATGTCATATTGTTCCAAAGCATTTGGTTTTACCCATTTCAAGTCTTGACCTTCTTTGGCTAGGATTTCACCATCCCAACATCTACTTATGTAAAGTGGCATCAAAAGGTGAAATTTCTCGTAAGAATAACTGGCGAATGTCACAGGACTTAAGCATTTTTCATGAACTTCAATGTCAAGCTCTTCCTTAAGTTCTCTGACAATTGCCAGCTCTGGTGTTTCTCCTTTTTCAATCTTTCCGCCTGGGAATTCCCACAAACCTGCTAGGGAACGGTTTGGTGGACGTTTTGCAATCAATATTCGATTATCGTCGTCAACAAGCGCACATGCCGATACCAGTAAGATCTCTTTTGCCATTCCTTATCTTTCTAATATAAATTTTTTAAATTTTTGAGCGAATATAAGTTAAATTTGCCTATTAGACGTTAACCTTAATATATCCTTAACTTCGATAATCTGCGTTGATTGAGATGTAATCGTGGGTTAAATCACAAGTCCATACGGTAAATTTTCCAGTGCCAACGCCTACATCTATGAAAATATCCAGGTCCTGATTTTTCATGTAGGCGGCGCCTTGGGCCTCTTCGTACTCTGGATGAACTTCACCTTGAGTGGCCACAAGATGTTCTCCAAATCTTATTGACAATTTATCACGGTCTGCTGCTTCACCTGATTTGCCAACTGCCATAACAATGCGTCCCCAATTGGGGTCTTCTCCGGCGAAGGCGGTTTTTACTAAAGGTGAGTTGGCAATGGACAGGCCAATTGTGCGCGCGGCCTTGTCATTTTCTGCGCCTGAGACATGGATTGCGATGAATTTGGTTGCACCTTCACCATCACGGACGATTTGATGAGCTAAATCACGCATCACAGTGTTCAGAGCACCCGCGAAATCTTGAGCACGGGGATCATCAAGCGCTGTGATTTCTTTGACGCCATGTTTTGTCGCCCCCCCAGTGGCAAACACCAGAACAGTATCACTGGTCGAGGTATCTCCATCAACAGTGATGGCATTAAAACTTTGTGCTGTGGCAGCTTCACACAAGGGCTGCAATACATTGGCTGCGATGGGAGCATCTGTAAAAATAAAGCTAAGCATTGTGGCCATGTCTGGCGCGATCATGCCAGAGCCTTTTGCAATGCCGTTGATGCGAACTTTGTGTGCATCCATTTTCACGGTATGGTGTGCCAATTTGGGGTAGGTATCGGTAGTCATAATGGCTTGGGCTGCTTCATGCCATGTATCTACCTTGAGGTTTTGGTGCAGATCAGAAAGCAAATGGGTGAATTTTTCTGGCTGTAATGGTTCACCAATAACGCCTGTTGAGGCGACAAAAACCTCTTCAGGTGGACAGCCAACAAGGGATGTGGTTGCAGCTATGGTTTTTTGTACAGCATCCATACCACGCATCCCTGTAAAGGCATTGGCGTTGCCCGCATTGACAACAAGAGCGCGCGCTTTTTCACCTTGAAGATGTTTTCTACTGATCTCTACTGGTGCAGATGCTGTTCTCGATTTGGTGAAAACACCTGCAACAGTAGTATGTTGTGGGAAAACGCAGAGCAAGAGATCTTTGCGGCCTTGATAACGAATACCTGCTTCACAAACGGCAAGCCTGACATCTTCAATGGGTTCAAGTTTTTCATAGGTGTCTGGAGCAAGTGAAGAACGCTTCATAACCTTTTACACTTTCAAATTTTCTTTTAATTTATAGCTAATATACTTCAGGATGATACTGAGAAAAGTATTTATTGAAACACCCACTGCGTCATTCCAGCGCCCACTGTTTCATCCCAGCGAAAGCTGGACCCTCAACAGAACCAAAGCGAGATCCCAGCTTTCGCTGGGATGACGGCAGTTGGCCTTGTATGTAAATTAAGATGGAGTTATTTGCAATCGGATGCGCTATAATCCACTCTTACTTTTTTGACTTGTTGCTATTCCTTCTTCTTTTCTTCTTCTTTCTTTTTTTCCGGTTGAGGCTGAGCGCTGATGCTGCCACGAACTTCCTTCATTTTGCTATCAAGGCCTTTGTCTAAGATATTGATTTCTGCTTTTTTACGTAATGTTTCCACAGCACTTTGTGCTTTTTGCTGTAAGAGAGAAGCTTTCAGCCGATCTTTGATGGCTTCAAATTTTGGCAATGGGCGCGTTCTACGCTCTTGCAATTTGATCAGATGCCAGCCAAACTCGGTTTTCACAGGCTCAGACGTTTCACCTTTTTTGAGTTTAAAAGCAGCCTCTGCAAAGGGGCGAACCATACGATCTTTGGAAAAGAAGCCAAGATCTCCACCTTTTGCTTTACTTGGACCGATCGATTTTTCCGCTGCAAGTTTCGCAAAATCTGATCCCTTCTTAAGTTGTTCAGAAATTTCTTTTGCTTCTTTTTCAGTTTTTACCAGAATATGGCTTGCGCGGACTTCTTCTTGAGGTGTTATGGCTTTAATCTGCTGGTTGTAGACTTTTTTTGCTTCCTCGTCTGTTACGGATTGGCGCACATATTTATCAAAATAAATATTACGCAATGCCCGCTTTTGATAATATTTTAATTGATCTGAAAAATCTTTATCTTGATCAACCTTATTGTCTTTTGCAGCCTGGGATAACAGTTGGTTCTCAATCAGATATTCAAGCAGAACCAAACGGCGCTGTTGTTCTGGAATATTAGAGATTTCAGAACCGATCTCAATCTGCGCAAAACGGAAATCTTTTTCTGTTATAGATTGACCATTCACTTTTGCGATGACTTTGTTTTCGTCTTGTGCTGATGCACTTACAGAAAATGAAATTGCAGAGCAAAGAAGGGATATAAACACTGCAATAGATAAAAATTTATTTTTTTTCACTTAAAAAACCTCTTGAGGTTGATGATTACTATCTTGATTTCTAATAAAAAGCCTTTTTTACAAACATGTGCCTTCATACATATTTCTATATAAAATGCCAAGTTTAGTTTTAGCTGGGAGCCTTAAGAGAAAAATTCAAGTTTTTTATTGTTTAACTTTGCTCTAATTTATTGCTTCCAAACTCACGCTTGTGTTGACAACACTATCAGGCCTTCTTAATTGTTTCAGAAATAGTGTTTCTAATTGTTAATTTCATTTTTGCTCGTATGCAAAACTATATGTGACTGTTTTTAGTGCAACATTCTTGTTCTTAATAGAAGATTGTCCTACGCAGTTTTAAATCACGTTTTTTTACTCATGTTATAATCGGGTTACATCGTTATGGTTTCACTTGCCGCATTTGCTTCTAAATTGTTTGGGTCTTCCAATGAACGCAAACTTAAAAAATATTATGACCAAGTTGAGACAATCAACGGACTAGAGGCTGAGCTTGAGGCTTTGTCTGATGAAGCTTTGAGGGCCAGAACGAAGGATTTTCAGCAAAATTTCAAAGATGGACGCTCCTTGGAAGATTTGTTGCCAGCTGCTTTTGCCACGGTGCGTGAGGGGGCGAAGCGTACACTCGGACAACGTCATTATGATGTGCAGTTGATTGGCGGCATGGTTCTGAATGATGGCACAATTGCTGAGATGAAAACCGGTGAGGGTAAAACACTTGTTGGCACATTGCCGGTTTATCTCAACGCGCTTACGGGAAATGGGGTTCATGTTGTTACGGTAAATGATTATCTGGCAAGCCGTGATGCTGAGTGGATGGGGCAGATTTATAAGTTTCTTGGGCTATCTATCGGCTGTATTCTTCCTGATATGGATCATGAAGAGCGCAAGGCGCAATATGCCTGTGATATCACTTATGGGACCAATAATGAATTTGGCTTTGATTATTTGCGCGACAATATGGAAGATTCCATTGAGACTATGGTTCAACGGGAGCATTATTTCGCTATTGTTGATGAGGTTGATTCCATCTTGATTGATGAGGCCCGTACGCCCCTTATTATCTCTGGTCCTGCTGAAGACCAAACCGAGCTTTATCAAGCGCTAGATAAGTTTATTCCTGATCTGACTGATGAAGACTTCGAGATTGATGAAAAAACACGTGCTGTGACACTAACTGAGATTGGTAATGAGCGTATTGAGCAGATGCTGGACGAAGCAAATATGCTTAAAGGTGACTCATTATATGACTTGGAAAATGTCAGCATTGTGCATCATGTCACTCAGGCTTTGCGCGCTCACAAGCTGTTTGCAAAAGACCGAGACTATATCGTGAAAAAGGTAAAAGGCCCTGACGGCAAACCTGTGAACTCTGTCGTGATTATTGATGAGTTTACCGGAAGAACGATGGAGGGACGGCGCTATTCTGAAGGGCTGCACCAGGCTTTAGAAGCAAAAGAACGTGTTCTTATCCAACGGGAAAGCCAAACACTGGCCTCAACAACTTTTCAAAACTATTTTCGCTTGTATAAAAAACTTGCTGGTATGACAGGAACAGCGGCAACAGAAGCAGAAGAGTTTATGGATATTTATAGCCTTGATGTGGCTGAAATTCCAACCAATTTGCCTGTGGCCCGGATTGATTATGATGATGAAATTTACCGCACTGCCGATGAAAAGCATGATGCAATCATTGATTTGATTGTTGCGTGTCAAGACAAGAAACAACCGGTTTTGGTCGGAACGACATCTATTATTAAATCCGAGCTGCTTTCTGAAAAATTAAAAAAGAAAAAAGTTAAACATGAAGTGCTAAACGCCAAGCAACATGAGCGCGAAGCTTACATCGTTGCGCAAGCAGGTGTGCCTGGGGCTGTTACGATCGCAACCAATATGGCTGGTCGGGGTACGGATATTCAACTTGGGGGCAATCTGGACATGCGTATTGCTGATGAAACCAAGGATATCAAAGACACAGCTAAAAAAGATAAAAAAATAGAAGCAATCAAAGCGGATATTGCAGCTAAAAAAGCTCAAGCTTTAGAAGCCGGTGGGCTTTATGTGGTGGCTTCTGAGCGCCATGAAAGCCGTCGCATTGACAATCAGTTGCGGGGTCGTTCAGGCCGTCAGGGGGATCCAGGAGCCTCCAAATTCTTTCTTTCGCTTGAAGATGATCTCATGCGAATTTTTGGGTCACAACGTATGGACGGTATGCTGCAAAAACTTGGACTTGAGAAGGGCGAGGCTATTGTTCATTCCTGGATCAACAAGGCGCTTGAAAAAGCACAACAAAAGGTGGAAGCACGCAACTTCGAAATCCGCAAGCACGTTCTGAAGTATGATGATGTGATGAATGACCAACGTAAGGTGATTTTTGAACAACGCATCGAAATTATGGCCGAAGATAACGTTAAAGATCTTGTCTCTGATATGCGTCACGAGGTTGTAGAGAATTTGGTTAGTGCTGCCATTCCTGAAAAGGCCTATGCGGAACAATGGGATGTTGAAAGCTTACAGACTTCTATAGAAGATATTTTTGGTTTGGATTTGCCCATAGCAGATTGGGCTAAAGAAGAAGGCATAGCCGAAGCTGAAATTTTAGATCGCCTGCGACAAGAAACAGATACGGCTGCGGCTAAGAAAGCAACGGAACTAACACCTGAGTTAATGCGCCAAGCGGAAAAGACTATCTTGTTGTTTAAACTTGATGATCTTTGGCGTGAACATTTGGTCACGTTAGAACATTTGCGTGAGTGGATTCATCTCGTTGGCCATGCACAGGTTGACCCTCTTAACGAGTATAAGTCACAAAGTTTTTCATTGTTTGAAACAATGCTGTCAAATTTGCGTGTTGAAGTTACCAAAAGTTTGATGCGTGTGCATGTTGCCTTGGAAGAATATGAGAGAGACCCACATCAAGATATGGATATTGAAGCGTATCATCCTGACCATTATGATGATTACGCGCCCAATGAGATGGCTATGGCGTTAGATGGGGAAATGAACGGCGTTGCGCATGAACAAGCCGAGCAGCGTATTGAACCCTTGCGTTCACGTACGCCAAATAAGAATATAGACCCCGCAGATCCGAGCACTTGGGGTAAAGTCGGGCGGAACGATACTTGTCTTTGTGGATCAGGAAAAAAGTTCAAAAGGTGTTGTGGGCGGCTGCTATAACCTATTACACTGCGCAAGGGGGATTAAAGATTGCGCGCATTTACATCCAAGATTATCTCACATAGGCATTGGGATATTTGCATCACCAGTCTTATTGTCTTTAATGCTATTCTTTTAGGTTTGGAGACCAGCCCTAGTATTATGGCTGAAATCGGCCCTGAATTGAAGCAACTTGATAAAATCTGCCTGCTGATTTTTATTTTCGAGATTTGCCTGCGGGTATTTGTTCATGGCTGGCGCTTTTTTAAGGACCCTTGGTCAATATTTGATTTTTTGATCGTGGCAATTTCGATTTTTCCTGCGGGTGGCAATGTTTCTGTGCTTCGCGCATTTCGTGTTTTGCGTGCTTTGCGTTTGATAACAGCTGTGCCCTCTATGCGGCGCGTGGTCTCTGGTCTGCTTACTGCTTTGCCGGGTATGGGGTCAATCACGCTATTGCTTGGGCTTATTTTCTATGTATTTTCCGTTATGGCAACTACGCTTTTTGCGCAAAACTTCCCACAAGAGTTTGGTACAATTGGTTTATCTGCATATACACTTTTTCAGATTATGACCCTTGATGCCTGGTCCTCTGAGGTGGTGCGTCCTATGATGGATATTTATCCCTGGGCGACAATCTTTTTTATTATATTTATTTTGGTGACCAGTTTTACCGTTCTTAATCTTTTTATTGGGATTATTGTGGAGGCTATGCACTCCCAAAGTATGCAAGAAGAGCAAACGCTCAAACAGTCTATGGAAACCGATCTACAAACTATTGTGCAAGATCTGAAATATCTTCGTTCTGAGATCAAAGATTTGAAAAGGGAAAACAGAGATAAAGTTACAGAGCATACTTGATAATCATCTATGTTGATTGCTGTGATTTTGATAAAGACGCATATTGCATCCAATATTGAAAGAAAATCTTGCCAATATTATTTTCCTGATCAAAAAATTTATCTTTTTTAATGACTGAATTTGCCCCGCATGAATATGCTTTTTTGAGCAGATCTTCATTATCTGTTGTCGTTAGAATAATTACTGGAATACGGCTTAACTCTTGTTCCAACTTTACTTTTTTTAAGAATTCATAGCCATTCATCATTGGGATGTTTAAATCTAAAAGAATGAGGTTGAAAAATAATTCTGTTTGGTGGTGTTTTTGTATTAAGCTTAGTGCTTCTAAACCGTTGCCTGCTGTGTGGAATTCTATTTGGTCTGAATAGTCGCGGAACGCTGCTTTAATAAGCAATATATGATCTTCATCGTCTTCAACAATAAGGATTTTGAATTTGGAGCCTTGCACAGTGTTATCCTAAGCTATATATTTTCTTAAACTAAAAAATGATTGCAAATATTTTATAATCTACCTGTGGTAGAATATACATTCTTTTTTTGAATTTTGTTATCGCAAGATAGCCAGCTTGGATTTTTTAGTAATTAACAAAATGAATTCTATATCACTTGAACTTGTAGCGTTATGAAATTTGATTCAAAAAATGTAGCTGTTGATTTTAATTGGCATTGCCGAGCAACTTGGAATCGCGCTTCGATCAACACACTTTGGTGTTTGCTTGGGTGTTCTATTGGCGATATGGGAACTATTTTGTTTTTTCAGATTACTGAAATTCCCTGGCCTACATTGGCTATTATGGTGCTGGCTATTTTTAATGGTTTGCTTACCTCGATTGCGCTTGAGACTTTTATTCTGTCAAAACAAATGGAGCTTAGGTACGCTTTTAAAACAGCTATTGGGATGTCTTTTCTCTCCATGATCGCAATGGAAGTGGCCATGAACACTGTTGATTATTTGGCAACTGGAGGCGCAAAATTAACATGGTGGGTTATTCCTATGATGTTATTTGCCGGATTTATTACCCCATTGCCCTATAACTATTGGCGTCTTAAAGCACTTGGTAAAAGCTGTCATTAATGCATTTTAGTGCGGGCGTGATGTCCTTGATGGCGATGGAATGTTTTGAAATGAAAATGGCACAAAACGATCTTGCTCTTGTTGCGCGCCTTTTTTGTGGAAATTTTCATCGATTTCACCTTCTGGAATACCATCATCAAACATTTTTTCAATATGTTGCAATTGGGATGTAAACTGCAAAAATCGTTCATGCATATAGTCTGCAAAATGTTCGGCGATACCCAGGTCTTGAGCCATAACTTTTTGCAAAACATCATAAGAAATTTGCAGAGCTTTTAGTTCAGCGCGAGAGATGATTGTTGAGCCATATTCCGCATGCATTAGCATTGCCATTTCACCAATAAACGTTCCGGGTCCTAAAATTTCTGATTGTTGACTTAGGATAGGGCCATCCACAAGCTGAGCTGAGCCAGATATTATCAAAAAGCCTTTGTTTCCAAACTCATTTTTACGGATAATTGATTGTTCGGGGTGGAATATTATTTTCTCGCTACTCATAACAATGGCTTTAAGTTGCATAGAACTTAGTCCTTTGAAACTTGGAACATTGCCTAATAGTTCAACAAAATAATCAAGCGACATCTCGATTTTTCCTTGCATAATTTTATCAGATCAAATGACGGACATCTATAACATGTCAATTTCGGCTACGCCTCATCTGACAAGCTGTAGTCTTTTTAAAACGAGCAATTTTACAACCTGAATTGAATTCAATTCAGGTCGAATCGCTCTAATCTGAATTGCTCTTGGCAACACGATAAACGCAATTACGAGAAAGAGTTGCTGTAATTCATTTTAAAAGGTGAAACGTTACAACAGGTCTCTGCCACATTTATGGAAAGAGACTATAGTGATTCGGATCAAGATAGTGCGTTAGGTTAAAAAAATATTAACTCTATTCATTTTTATCACAGTAGTGCCAAGTCACTTTGCTTTTGACCTATATTTCAGTTCGGAGATATACAGCTATTTTTTATTTGCATTCAAACGCCACATAGGCTTTACGCAATGAAGGGTGGCGCGCAGTCGTGCTTGCCAAATAACATTATTGAGTGCCTAATAATGTTATTTGGTATAAATTATCATGGGATGAGTTTATAGCCTCCGGTTTCTGTAATCAAAAGTTCGGCCTGGGATGGGTCTCGTTCGATCTTTTGGCGCAAACGATAAATGTGTGTTTCCAGGGTGTGGGTTGTCACGCCTGCATTATAGCCCCAGACCTCATGCAATAGGACATCTCGGCTAACAACTTTTTCTCCGGTGCGGTATAGATATTTCAGAATAGATGTTTCTTTCTCGGTGAGGCGGATTTTTTGTCCCTCTTGATCTATTAGAGCTTTGCTAGACGGTTTAAAGCTATATTGTCCTATTGTAAAAACCGCATCTTCACTTTGCTCGTGTTGTCTTAATTGCGCGCGTAAGCGTGCGAGCAGAACAGCAAAGCGAAAGGGTTTTGTTACATAGTCATTCGCCCCTGAATCCAAACCTAAAATCATATCGGCATCAGAATCTTGCGCTGTAAGCATAATAACAGGGCCGGAGTATCCATTTTTGCGTAGCACTTTGCAGGTCTCCCGCCCGTCCATATCTGGCAAACCCACATCTAACAAGATCAGATCAATATGCTCTGATTTTGCGATTTCAATGCCCTTTGAGGCTGTTTCTGCCGATCGTACGTCAAACTCTTGATGCAGAGCCAGTTGGTCGGCCAGAGAGTTTCTTAAATCATCATCATCATCAACGGTTAGGATAATGCGTTTTGTGCTCATGGATGGCTCCAGAAATTTTTTTAGATTATTTTGGACTGAATTCTATTGAAAGTGATTTTCACATTTTCCTATTACATGATATTTACATTATATCTGAGTATATAATAGCGCATTCAAAAAATATTTTGTATACGGTGAAATGGTTAATGATCTTTTTTGTTAAACCTGCTGCCAAACCTTTTTCTCATGGTCACTTTTTGATAGGCCCTCGGCGGTTGTCTTGCGCTTTGGGCCAGCATCGCTTAACAGCACTTAAATTTGAGGGTGATGGGGCGACCCCAATTGGGACATGGGCTTTGCATTATGTGATGTATCGGCCTGATCGAGAACGCCGGCCTGAGACTCTGCTGCCAATACGGGCGATACGTCCTAAAGACGGCTGGTGCGATACGCCTGATGATCCCAATTACAATCGCAAAGTTGTGCTTCCCTACCCCGCGCGCGCGGAGCGTTTGTGGCGGGAGGACGCACTTTATGATATTGTTGTTGTGCTAAGTCACAACGTGAGGCCTCGCATACGCAATGGGGGCAGTGCCATTTTTATGCATGTAGCAAAGCCCGGTTATTTGCCAACAGAGGGCTGTATTGCGCTGAGAAAGCCGCATTTGAGGTATCTATTGAAACATTCAAAGCCCGGCAGTATCGTGAAAGTGCTTGCAAATTAACCGATTTCAGCAAATATCTGATCCATCCTTTGTGCCATCTGAATGTCCAGGTCAGATAGGCCACCACAGTCATGTGTGGTGAGTGTGACTTCAACCTTGTTCCAGACATTAAACCATCCTGGATGGTGGTCCATTTTTTCTGCAACGAGTGCAAGACGAGTCATCCACCCAAAAGCCTGATTGAAATCTTGAAACTTATAGGTCTTCGTTATGGCTTCTCTGTTATCAAGCATGCTCCAACCATTTAATTGACCTAGAGCTTGTGTTTTTGCTTCTTCTGCTAATTTAGTTGGCATGTTGTGTCCTTCTTATAGTGCATACGATATGAAATGGTCTTAATAAAACCAACGGCTGTCATCCCATTTGAAAGCGTGGATCTCTTTGCAATTTTCCTGAGATTCCAGCTTTCGCTGGAATGACAGAATGAGAGTGTCTTGGTAAAAGCAAACCATTTCAAATTAGACCAACTATATATGTTCGATATTATGGGCAAGGGTTCGAGTAGAGAGCGTGTACGTTTTCTATTTCACGTAATACATCTTCAGAGAGTGAGATTTTGCTTGAGCCAATATTTGTTTTGAGTTGCTCCATTGTGGTGGCCCCAATGATATTTGAGGTCACAAAGGGACGAGAGGTTACAAACTCTAGAGCCATTTGCGAAGGATCGAGATTATGCTCTTTGGCAATATTCAGATACGCGGTTATCGCAGAATTTGCATTTTGCGTTTCATATCTGCCCAGCCTTTGAAATAAAGCTTTACGTGATTTTTCTGGTAAGGCACCATCTTGGTATTTCCCCGTTAAATAGCCTTGGGCCAATGGAGAGTAGGCCAGCAAACCCACTTGTTCGCGATGCGCTATTTCTGAAAGCCCGATTTCAAAACTTCGATTTAGCAGGTTGTATGCGTTTTGAATGGATGCCACTCGAGATAAGTTTTTTTGCTCGGAGGCAGATAGAAACGTCATGGTGCCCCAAGGGGTTTCGTTGGAAATTCCAATATGCCTGACTTTGCCGGATTGGACCAACTCACTTAGAACGTCTAATGTTTCTTCTATGGGGTGAAAATCTCCGTCATAGGATTGATATTCAAGACCGCTAAAAATGCGCATTGGCCGATCTGGCCAATGGATTTGGTAAAGATCGATATAGTCTGTTTTTAAGCGAGAGAGGGATCCGTCAATGGCTTCAAAGATTTGCTCGCGGCTGAGTTCACCGTGTGCACTATTTTCACGGAAATGCGTCATTTGAGATCTACCAATGACTTTTGTGGCCAAAATAACCTTGTCTCTGTTGTTGCGGGACTGAAACCAGCTGCCAATGATCTCTTCAGTGCGGCCTTGTGTTTGTGGTTTGGGGGGAATGGGATATAGTTCGGCGGTGTCAAAAAAATTAATGCCTTGGTTCAGCGCATAATCCATTTGCTCGTGGCCTTCGGCTTCGGTGTTTTGTTCACCCCATGTCATTGTGCCGAGACAAAGGGCGCTGACTTTAATGCCTGTTCGTCCAAGTTCCCTATATTCCATGATATATTTTGTATCCTTATTTATTTTGCTGAACTTTTTTCAATAACATCTCTACGGTTGGTAAAATGCGTTCGACAACGATTTCGACACCTTTGGCATTCGGGTGCAACCCATCTGGCAAATTATATTCTGGCTTAAGAGCAATACCATCAAGGAAATATGGATAAAGCAGCACGTTATGTTTTTTTGCCAAATCCGGATACATTTGAGCGAAGGCATTTGCATACTCAGGGCCGTAACTTTGCGGAGTGTGCATCCCGGCAAGCAGAATTTCGACGTTTTTCGCTTTGAGCTTTTGTAATAGTGTATCTAACGTTTGAAAGGTTTGTTTTGGATCAATTCCGCGCAACGCGTCATTGGCTCCAAGTTCAACAATAACAGCATCTGTGTTTTTTGGAACGGCCCAATCGAGCCGAGCAAGACCTGCGGCGGCAGTGTCTCCAGAGACGCCTGCATTTTGAACTGTGACCTTGTAGCCCTTTGCTTGTAGAGCTTTTTCCAGTTGCTTGGGAAAGGCTTTTTCTTTTGGCAACTCATAACCGGCAACCAGGCTATCCCCTAGCGCCACTATGGAAATAGGCTGTTGTGAATGAGCGTTCTGCGCTAGAAAAACCTGAGTGCTGTACAAGAAAATTAAGACAATGAAACTTAAAATCGAATTTTTCAATCTGGATCCTGATAGATTTCGTTATTAGATATGGTTATAGAATAGTCTGCAAAACAAGATCATGAGATAATACAGTCAAAACATCCAACGGCGTCATCCCGGCCAAGTGCATAACAATGCGCGCGAGCCGGGATCTCTGGAACTTTCAACGTATTGATACTTAGAGAGATTCCCGCTTTCGCGGGAATGACGAAGGAGATGCTTCGATGTTTTTGTCATGGGTTTGTCTTGTGTAATCTTGTTACATTTATACATATAACTTAAAACATAACAGCACAATTGCAAGAACCCGGAACATAAAGTCTATGTTAAAATCTCCTTCCCTTGATGCGGCGGTTATTTCGCTGCAAGATGTCAATGTTACACTTTCAAGCCTAGCTGGCGCTGTCGATATTCTCAAAAGCATTACTCTTGATGTTCATGAAGGTGAATCTTTGAGTATAACAGGGCCCAGCGGCTCTGGAAAAACAACTTTACTGATGGTAATGGCCGGGTTAGAGCGCATAACATCTGGTGTAATTCGTGTTTGCGATGCAGAGCTAACCACCTTAAATGAAGACCAGCTGGCGCTGTTAAGAGGCCAGAATATTGGAATTGTATTTCAGTCGTTTCATCTTGTTCCCACCATGACCGCTCTTGAAAATGTGATGCTGCCGCTTGAATTTCTTGACCGAAAGGACAGCCTAGAGCAAGCCCGGGAAGCTTTAGCAAAAGTGCAGCTTTCTCATCGTCATGACCATTTTCCCGCGCAACTTTCAGGTGGGGAGCGACAACGGGTGGCGTTGGCGCGTGCAATTGTGCCCAAACCTAAGCTGCTGCTTGCAGATGAGCCTACCGGCAATCTTGATGGGGCGACAGGACAGCAAATTATAGATCTGATGTTTGATTTACATGGCAGCCAAGGCTCAACGCTGGTGCTGATTACGCACGATACAAAATTGGCCTCGTTGTGCCAGCGACAAATTCAGATAGAAGATGGGAGGTTTCAAGATATGGCACCTTTAGAGCCTGTTGATGAGGTGGGCCTTTGATGAGACAACAAGCAAGACAGCCTTTCTCAGGCCTTCACATTGGATCTTACCTCCTGAGTTGGAAAATTGCCTTAAGAGAATTGCGCGGGGGCCTTAGAGGATTTTATGTTTTTGTAGCCTGCATTGCCCTTGGTGTTGCCGCTATTGCTGCTGTTGGCTCGCTGACCCGCAGTTTAAATGACAGCATTGCCAATCAAGGCCAGGTGCTATTGGGGGGCGATGTTGCCTTAAGCCGCGTGCATCAACGAGCAAGCCCTGAAGAACGTCAAGAACTGAAGACTTTTGGAGCCACTAGTGAAATTGCCACGTTGCGCTCTATGGCACGACTAACAGATCGCTCGGCACAAACTCTTATTGAAATTAAAGCGGTTGACCAAATTTATCCGCTTTATGGTGCGCTGAGGACGGACCAAAATATAACTCTGCCGTTGCCTGTTATGACAGCGCTGGTCGATACTATTTTATTGCAACGCCTTGGTCTTAAACCGGGAGATCAAGTGCGCATTGGCACAGGCATTGTCACCCTGTTGGGAACACTTCAAAATGAACCTGATCGATTATCCAGCCGCAATGTGTTTGGTCCGCGCGTTTTGATGTCTTTGGCCACTCTTGACGCTCTTGGTTTGATACAACCTGGCAGCCTTATTCGTTGGCGTTATCGCATTCAATTTAAAGATCAAAATGCCAATCTTACAGGCATGACCTCGCGCATTGAGAATGAATTTCGCAGCAAAGGTTTTCTGGTTCGCAACCGCTCTAATCCAGCCTCTGGTGTCAGCCAGGGAATCTCGCGATTAGGTAAATTTTTGGTGCTGGTTGGCTTGACAGCTCTGCTTATTGGAGGTGTTGGTGTGGCCAATTCAGTGCATGCGTTTGTTGCGCAAAAGCGCAGTATTATTGCGACCTTCAAGTGTGTTGGTGGCACCAATCGCATGATCTTCCAGATTTATTTTGCGCAAGTTTTAATCATTGCTTTGATTGGCATTGCTGTAGGGCTTTTTCTTGGCGGCGTTTTGCCGGTGCTTCTACTTTCTTTTTATGCTTCTGCTTTACCCTTTGATTTGGTGTTAACACCTCAAATTTCAGAGCTTGTGGCAGCGAGCCTTTATGGGCTATTGGTGGCAATTTTGTTTATGCTATGGCCCCTGATGCGAACGCGAGATATTTCCGCGCAAAACCTGTTTCGTGATGATGTTTCTGGTGAAGCGGCAAGCATAACTTTGTTTGACCTGCTATCCCTTTTTGCTGTCGGATTGGTGTTGGCAGTCTTTACCGTTTTAAGCGCGGAATTGCCTTGGGTTGCATTTTATTTTTGCGCCGGGCTAAGTGCGCTGTTCTTATTATTTATTGCCTATGGGTATGGTCTTAAAAAACTTGCAAGCTATTTGCCTCGCTATCGAACCCCTTCTTTTATGTTAGCCAGAGCAAATCTCGCCGGGCCGAATTCTCTTATTCGCACTATCGTCTTATCCCTTGGTTTGGGCTTAAGCCTGCTTGTTGCTCTTGGCTTGATTGATGCTTCTTTGCGGGCTCAATTGGAATCTGGTTTGCCGCAAAAGGCACCTGATTATTTCTTTATTGATATCAAGCAAGACCAACTGGAGAGCTTTCGAGACAAAATTCAAGCCAGTGCCCCGCAAGCAAAACTTAATATTGCACCGATGTTGCGCGGCCGAATTGTGAGCTTAAATGGTATTCCCACAGAACAGATAGATGCCCCCAATGAGGCCAAATGGGTGTTGCGGGGGGATCGCGGTATTACCTATGACGATACCAAGCCGCCTGGCGCGAACCTGACGGAGGGCGCATGGTGGGACGAGAACCATCAAGGGGATAACCTGGTTTCTTTTGAAGCCAGCAGCGGTAAAGCACTTGGTTTGAAGATTGGTGATACCGTGAGTGTAAATATTCTTGGGCGGGATATTACGGCAAAAATTGCAAATTTCCGGACCGTTAAATGGGAATCTTTCGCAATTAATTTTGTGATGATTTTTTCACCGAATGCTCTTGCTGGTGCCCCATTTAATATGCTGGCGACCTTGAAATTGGGTGAGAATACACCGCTGTCTCAAGAAGGCCAGTTTGTGCAAAACATTGCCCAAGGTTTTCCTAATATCACCACCATTCGTGTGCGTGATGCACTTGAAGCGGTCAGTGGTATCTATGAGAGTATTTTGTTTGCTATTCGCATGGCTGGCTCAATTATGCTTATCGCAGGCACATTGGTGCTTGCCGGGGCCTTGGCGACAGCACACCGCAAACGCATTTATGATGCCGCAATTTTTAAAACTTTGGGGGCCACACGATACCGCATTGTTTCCTCTCATATGTTAGAGTACGGCACCTTGGCATGTGCAACAGCGCTGCTCGCAATTGCGATGGGGAGCGTAACCGCATGGGCGATTGTTACGTTTGTGTTAGATTTGCCCTTCCACTTTTCGTTGGCAATAAGCATACAAACTGTTATATTTACGTGCGTTTTGGTAATATTACTCGGTGCATTTGGCACGTGGCGTACGCTGAGTATGAAAACAGCGTCTGCGTTAATTAAACACTAACCATAAGCATTCACGGTGTTTTGATAAAAACTCAAAAATATGCCTTGAAAATAAGGTATTTGGAACCATATCTGAGCTAGGTTTATCTGCTCTTTCGTTAAGCTAACTTCAATTACGTATGAAAGGACATCAAGAGGAAATGGCTGATTATAGACAAAACAGTATGTACAACACGCAAACAGGGGCTCGAACTGATGCCCATCTGATAGATGAGGGCTTACGCTCCTACATGCTTCGTGTTTACAATTATATGGCACTTGGCATCGCTTTTACAGCAGTTGTTACCCTTGTTATGCTGAATTCTCCCGCGCTGATGCAAACCATTGCCATGGGACCTGCAAAGTGGGTTTTGTTTATTGCTATCCTGGGATTGGGTTTCTTTGCGCCGCGTTTGATTTTAACCGGTAATACCATGATGGCGCATGCTGCCTTTTGGACATATGCTGCGCTTTGGGGAACACTCATTTCTCCAATGATTTTGGCTTTCATTCAAGGTGGTAAGCCGGAGTTGATTTTTCAGGCACTAGCGATTACCTCGGCAACCTTCGCAGCGACGAGCCTGTTTGGATATACCACGAAAAAGGATTTATCTGCTTACGGCACGTTTTTCATGATGGCAACAATTGGTTTGATCATTGCTATCGTTGTGAATATCTTTTTGCAAAGCACTCTCTTTAGCCTGATTACGTCTTTTGCTGTGGTGTTACTGTTCTCGGCGATTACCGCTTATGAGACGCAAGAAATTAAGCAGTCTTATTATGCAGGTGATGATCAAAACACTGCGACAGGCAAAGCTATTTTTGGTGCCTTCATTCTGTATGGCAGCTTCATTACTCTGTTCATTCATATCCTCAACATTTTGGGTATTATGGGTGGTGATGATTAAGTTATAAAAGACCTTTCAAACTCTTTTGAATTTTTTGGACCGGGTATGGTGCTATACCCGGTTTAATTTTTTGAAGACTATTTTTCAAGCTGCCATCCTTCGAGACAACGTCTCACCTCGGTAACTTAGAGCTTCTGCTATATGGATGCGGCCTATGGTCTCCTCTCCATCAAGGTCTGCCAAGGTTCGTGCGAGTTTGAGCGTGCGGTGATATCCTCTGGCAGAGAGGTGCAAGGTTTCAGCAGCTTCTCGCAAGAGCGTTTCACCCTCTTTATCGGGCTTGGCGATTTCTTCTAGCGCATGGTTGGCGCACTGGGCATTGCATTTGACTTTGCTCAGCCCCATAGCTTCGAAGCGTTTTTTCTGTAATGCTCTGGCTCGTAAAACGCGCTGCCTGACTTCCTGACTTCCTTCTTTTGGAGGTGGAAGCACCAAATCAGCGGCACTGACTGCTGGGACTTCAATTTGAATGTCAATACGGTCGAGCAGAGGACCTGAGATACGGGATTGGTAGCGTTCTTTGCAGTTTTTGCCCATGGCGCAGGCGTGTCCCGGCTCACCGGCATGGCCACAACGGCACGGGTTCATAGCAGCCACAAGCTGGATACGGGACGGGTATGTGATGCGGTGGTTGGCCCTTGCAATGGAGATTTCACCTGTCTCCAGAGGTTGACGCAGAGAATCGAGCACTTGCGGCGTAAACTCTGGCAGCTCGTCTAAAAACAACACCCCCATATGGGCCAGCGCGACTTCTCCCGGCCTCGGCTTTGCGCCGCCGCCAACGAGAGCTGCCATGCTAGCGGAATGATGCGGGGCACGGAAAGGACGTTCTTGACCGATGCGTCCTTCTGCCAATTCACCTGCCATAGATTGTACCATGCTGACTTCTAACATTTCGGACGGGTCCAAATCTGGCAGGATTGAGGGAAGACGCTGTGCCAACATGGATTTTCCAGATCCTGGTGGACCAACCATGAGAAAATTATGCCCGCCAGCTGCTGCCACCTCAAGGGCGCGTTTGGCGCTTTCTTGACCTTTAATTTCTTTTAGGTCTGCACGTTCAGATGTATTTTCCAACATTTTAGGTTCGGGCCGGGAGAGGCTTTGCAACCCTTTAAAGTGATTGATTAACCCCATCAGATGTTTGGGGGCTAACAGGTCTATATCTGGCGAGGCCCAGGCTGCCTCTGACCCACAGCTTTCGGGACAAATCAAGCCTTTGTGTAAGGTATTGGCACCAATGGCAGCAGGCAAACCGCCGACCACATGACTGATGGTTCCATCAAGTGCTAATTCCCCAATCACGCAATAAGATGACAATTGGTCGCTTGGCATCGCGCCAGTTGCCGCCATTAATCCAAGTGCTATCGGGAGATCATAATGGCTGCCTTCTTTGGGTAAATCGGCTGGAGCCAAATTGACCGTAATGCGTTTTGGTGGCAGGCCAAGGCCAATAGTGTTGAGTGCACCGCGCACACGCTCACGGCTTTCGCCCACCGCTTTATCAGGCAGCCCGACAATGTTAAAAGCTGGTAAACCTGGCCCGACTTGAACTTGAACATCAACATGGCGGGCTTCTATGCCCACAAAGGCAACGGTGGAGACTTGTGCGTACATTCTTAAAGTGACCTATATGAAACAATAAGCATTTCTTAAGAACAATACATGAACAAATATAATTTGTATTGGTTCTTTCTGTCTTTCTCCACATCTATTTATTTTTGTTATGGTGTTTTTCTTCAATTACATCCCATAAGTGACTTGCGATATCTTCACCGCTTAGGCGTTTGGCTTCACGAATACCTGTTGGAGAGGTCACATTTATTTCGGTTAACTGGTCCCCGATAATATCGATACCCACGAAAAGCAGTTCTCGCTTTTTAAGTTCAGGACCTATGCGGGCGCAAATTTCTCGATCTCTGTCGGTTAAATCGAGCTGAACAGGTGTACCACCGATGTGCATATTAGATCTGGTTTCATTTTCTGCTGGAACGCGGTTAATGGCCCCTGCAATTTCGCCATCAACTAGGATAATGCGTTTGTCACCTTGGCGTACGTCCGCCAGATATTTCTGCACGATAAAAGGTTCGCGGAAAATGCCCTGAAACAGCTCAACGAGCGAGCTCAGATTGCTATCGCCTGGTTGAATGCGAAAAACCCCAGCGCCGCCATTGCCATAAAGCGGTTTGACAATAATATCTTCGTGCTCTTTGCGAAAATCTATCGCATCTTGCAAGGATTTGGTAATTAGTGTTGGCGGGGTGAGGTCCAGAAATTCAGTAACAAGAAGTTTTTCGGGGGCATTGCGCACTTCAGCGGGGTTATTGATCACAAGGGTTTCAGGGTGGATCCGCTCTAATATATGTGTTGTGGTAATGTAAAACATATCAAAGGGCGGGTCTTGACGTAAATGGAGTACATCGATATCAGCTAAATTTTTGGTCTGGCGCGCTCCATATTCAAAGTGTTTCCCTTGTGTGTCCTGAACTTTTAGATCACATCCGGTGGCATATACTTTGCCATCGCGCATGTTTAAATTTTCTGGCGTGTAATAAAAAATCTCATGACCGCGTGATTGTGCCTCTAGTAACAGAGCGAAAGTTGAATCTCCTTTGATATCAATATGTTCTATGGGGTCCATTTGGACTGCTGTTTTCAAAGGCATTGCTTTCTCCCGGTTGATGTATTTTTTTGTATTTAGATTTTAGTTTTGTATAAAAGCATTCTTGATATGGCGTGGCCATTTCCACGGTGCAAGGCAAATCACATCAAATCTTATATCGTTTTCGTGATATTGGGGAAAGCGTTGCAGCCAGTGTTCTGCAGCTCTGATAATCCTTTGCTGTTGATGCGGGGTAACTGCCCAGGCCCCTGCATTTAGGTTTGCGCGCAATTTAACCTCACAAAAACAAAGAAGAGAGGAGCGCTTTGCGATAACATCTACTTCACCCACCGGTGCACGATGGCGTTTTGCCAAAATTTGATAACCTTTTAGCATAAGATATGCAGTGGCGATGCTCTCTGCATAATGGCCTTTTTGATAATTTTTTATTCGTTTTTTGTGAGATGATGCGGGCATATCAATGTTATTTATAGGTCCTAAGCCAAATATTTAAGCGGATTTTTGTTGTTTTTCATACCTTATGTCCCCATTATCATGATAATTTAAACAATCAAAGAACGATGCGTATGATATGAAAAGAATATGCCCCGACGTCATTCCCGCGAAAGCGGGAATCTTATTGTATATCAGTCTGTTGAAAACTCTTGAGTTTTTGGCCCGAGATCCCGGCTCGCGCGCCGGAGCATTTTTCTTATCACAATCCACCTTTGGGGCCGGCGCTTGGCCGGGATGACGGAGGAGACGTGCCTTTTGGCTTTTCAAAGGCAAACCATGCATAACATGAAGTACTTTTTTTATTATATGAATTCCTTATGACCTATCTCATTCACCCTAGGCATGAAACAGTACCTGTTTTGGTTGGGAACGTTCAAGTTGGTGGCAATGCGCCGATTGTGGTGCAATCCATGACCAATACGGACACGGCTGACATTCCAAAGACCATTGGGCAGGTGGCAAGCCTGGCAAGGGCCGGGTCAGAGATTGTGCGTATAACCGTTGATCGGCCAGAAGCTGCGGCAGCTGTACCGCATGTCCGAGATGCGTTGCGCTTACAGAATATTAATGTGCCTCTTGTGGGGGATTTTCATTACATTGGTCATAAGTTGCTTGCGGATTATCCTGAATGTGCTGAAGCGCTTGATAAGTACCGGATAAACCCAGGCAATGTCGGTTTTAAGGACAAACGCGATCTGCAATTCTCTCAGATCGTTGATATTGCGCTTAAATATGACAAGCCGGTCCGCATTGGTGTGAATTGGGGGAGTCTTGATCAGGATTTGCTGACCCGCCTGATGGATGAAAATGCGAAGACGCCAGAGCCTAAAGAGCCGCAATTTGTGATGCATGAGGCTATTGTGCAGTCCGCTCTCTTGAGTGCTGAGCGCGCCGAACAATTGGGAATGCCTGCTGAAAAAATTATTCTGTCGGCAAAAGTGAGTGCAATTCAAGATCTTGTGTGTGTTTATACAATGCTTGCAGAGCGGTGTCGTTATGCGCTGCATTTGGGGCTTACAGAGGCTGGCATGGGATCTAAAGGCATTGTTGCCTCGAGCGCGGCCCTTGGAATTTTATTGCAGCAAGGCATTGGCGATACCATTCGCATTTCTCTAACGCCAGAGCCTGGGGGTGACAGAACCCGTGAGGTTCTTGTCGCGCAAGAGTTGTTGCAAACGATGGGACTGCGAACTTTTCTGCCTATTGTTGCCGCTTGTCCAGGGTGCGGTCGCACGACAAGCACTGTGTTTCAAGAGCTTGCCCAGGATATTCAAAATCATATTCGCGATAGTATGCCAAAATGGAAAACGCAGTATCCTGGAGTAGAGACACTTAACTTGGCTGTAATGGGATGCATTGTAAATGGCCCTGGCGAATCCAAACATGCTGATGTGGGTATCAGTTTACCTGGAACAGGAGAAACACCTGCTGCCCCTGTTTTTATTGATGGCCAAAAAGCCATGACATTGCGCGGCCCAAACATTGCCGATGAGTTTAAGGCAATTGTTGCAAATTATATTGAAGAGCGATTTGGTGGGGGGGCTGGTTAATTTATTGCGCGGTTGTGCTCTAGTACTCTCTTTTGCTGACAAATTCAGCTGCTTCTATCAGACTTTCTGCTCTTACACCAAATGGGGCAAGGCTTTCAATTGCTTTTGTTTGCAGGTCTTGAAGTGCCGTTTTTGCACCATTGATGCCAAGGACAGACACAAAGGTGGCTTTGCCAGCTTTGCCATCTTTGGCGTTAGATTTGCCCATTTTTTCAGGATTGCCCTCAACATCCAGTAAATCATCTGCGATTTGAAAGGCTTGACCAAGGCAATTGCCGTAGGTTTTTAGAGCTATTTTTTCCTCAAGCGAGGCACCACCCAAGATGGCCCCAGCTTCACATGCAAAGGTTATAAGTGCTCCGGTTTTATAAGTTTGAATTTGTTTGATATCTTCAAGACTATGATTTTGCGCTGTTTCTGCTTTTAGGTCTAAGGCCTGACCGCTCACCATGCCGGACCAACCCGCTGCTCTTGCAAGATTTAAACTGAGTTCAGAGCGTACGTTGGCATCTTGAATTGTCTCTGGGTCATTTAATAATTCAAAGCCTAAGGTTAATAATGCATCGCCGGTTAAAATTGCGGTGGCTTCATCAAAGGCTATATGGACTGTTGGACGCCCACGGCGCATCTCATCATTGTCCATTGCAGGCAAGTCATCATGCACCAAAGAATAACAATGCACCACCTCTAAAGCTACTGCGACAGGAACAGATGTTTCTGGTTCTACATCAAATAACTTCGCGGTTTCCATGACCAAAAAGGGGCGAAACCGCTTGCCCCCACCAAGTACCGCATAGGCCATAGCTTCGGCGATATCTTCTGAAGGACTGTGTTGTTGAATATGCTCTGATAAAAACTTACTTAGTGTTTCTGAGGTGAGTTGCGCGTATGACTTAAGCTTTTGGGTAAATGTCATAAAGCTGTCCTAGACTTTAGTGCCTGTGAGTTTGTAATAATTTACAAGTTTTAAGCTGAAACATATTATCGGCATGCTATATATCGATGCAGGCTTCAAAATACATGTGTGATACATCATGCGTTATACTCAGAGTTTTAAGCAAACATTGTCATCTTTAAGGGCTTCTCGAACATTTTTAGGTGTTCCGAAACGGGCTTGGGTGCGTGTTTTGCTGTGGAGCCCTGCCGCACTTGCCATCTACGTGCTTAGCTTGATTGTGTTTTATTCTGTTATCAATCCTCCACTTTCAGCATTCATGTCAAGTCATGTTCTATCTGGTGGAACACTGAAGCATACCTGGGTGCCAATGGAGAAAATCTCAAGGCACTTGCCGATTGCTGTTATTGTTGCTGAAGATGCAAAATACTGTAGCCATAACGGCGTGGATTGGGATGCTGTACGGCTGGTGTTATCTGATCTTGAAGAGGACAGACCTCCACGCGGTGCCAGTACGATTTCTATGCAAACAGTAAAGAACCTTTTTCTTTGGTCTGGTCGCAGCTATGTGCGTAAATCTCTTGAAGTGCCTCTTGCCTATATCACATCTTTATTTTGGTCTAAGCGCCGTATGATGGAAATTTACCTGAATATTGTGGAATGGGGCCCTGGAGTTTATGGTGCAGAAGCGGCCAGCCGATATCATTTTGGCAAGACGGCTGTTGCCCTTAACTCGCATGAGGCTGCTTTGCTGGCAGCGGCTTTGCCAAATCCGATTGGGCGCAGAGCCGGCCGACCTGGACCTAAGACCCGGCGGATTGGCCGGGTTGTGAAACTGCGGATGCATGGAGCATCACGCTTTGCAACGTGTTTAAGGTAATAGATTTTATGAGGAAAATGCAAAGTAGCGGGAGCCTAAATAATTTGCGATCAAAGCAATAGCGGATGCAATAACAAGAGCGATAAATGGTGTTATGGGGGGTTGAGATATGAGTATGCCTGTAAAAATAAGAAAATTGAGTGCTGCTCCTGATAAACCAACAATAATGAATTTGCCGTATTGTGACATTGGTTCTTGGGCCAAAGCTTTAAATGTGTAATTGCGATGCAAAACCCAGGTTACGGTTAATGCCACTGCAAGTGAAAAGATGCGGCTTTCAATAGCACCAAAGCCAAGACCTATTCCAAGTTGTAATAGCCCAGCATCAACGATAAACCCGACACATCCTGATATGCAAAATCGCTTAAAATCCTTGGGTGCTTTTAGATATCTCATGAGACTTAAGGTTGTTTTTAATAAAAAAACGCCCAATTCAAAAAAAATTGGGCGTGTTAAAGGTTCGTATATACGCAAGCGTCTTTGCGTACAACACCGAAGAGGGATATCGGCGTTAGCGTGTTAACTGAATGCATTTAGGGGGCAAGAGACAATTCAGTAACACCATGCAACTAATATAGGCTTATCCAGAAAAATTTCAATTCTTGCTGTGGAAAACTTTTGTATGACTTTGGTTGTATACTTTTGTTATGCTCTTTATTGGCTCTCAAAAACTTTCTCTTCACCTAACTTGAACATTTCTGGTTTTAGTGCCTGATCTGTACTGAGGTTACTCACCTGAATCCGTGTATCAAGTCCTTGGGGATCGGTGATAATCCATTCTTTGAGCTCTAACTCGGGGGCGGTGAAAATAAGCTTTAGTTTGCCTGATGAATCATCTGCTTTATCTGAAACTGTGATGATTGCAATATCCTGGCCACGAGATACATTCAAAATCTTTGCTTCGGCTAATAGATCAACTTTTTGATTTAGCAAAAGTTTGAAGGGTGTTGATTCAAGTGGATAACGCTCCATAGAGCCGATATCATGATCTTCTATGGACAAAAATTCACTGTCAGACACAATACGTAATTTGCTTGGCGGGGCATAGTCGAAACGCAAACGACCTGGCCTTTTAACAAAGAACTTACCTTTTGACTGCTGATTTTCCGGATTGGTTTGAATAAATGCACCCTGGAGATCAATGATACCATTAAAATAATCACTGACTTTTTGTACAAATTCTGCGGTTTCATCATCCATGTCTATGGGTTGGTTAGGATTTTTTTCAGTCACTTCTGTATTCCAACCCTGATTTGGAGTGCCGCCAACAGGATTGGGCGGGGGGGCTGGTTGAGCTGGATCAGTTGGAATGACTGGTTGAACAGGCTTAATTTGTTGATTGTTCTGGCTACTCGGATTTGGCTGCTGGGGTGCCGACTTTTGGGGGTGCCATGAATTGTTATTTGGTGTTTGTGCTGATGTTAATTGTACGTTCAAAATGTACGCTGTGAAAATAAAGACATAACATAAGCTTTTTATTACGGTCTTAGATATACGCCCTGTCTTCATTATTATACTCCCTAATTGGTCTTAACATAACACCGTAAAGACCCTAATTTCTTTCTTTGTTATATTACGCTTTGCCTCAGTGCGTAAGGATAAAATTTTAGCTTTTTTTAGTGTTATTGTGAATTGCTAACTTTTATTTTTTTAGCGCCAGAGTTATTTTATTTTGGATCTGATACTTAATTTTAATGCTTTGAACAAATTGCATGTTTACGGCATTTTCGCAAGTTTAATGAAAGAGATCGAACTTTTAATTTTTCACTCTTAAGCTTATCTACTTAGTAATGGATTGTTCTAGTTCACTAAAATGTCTCGTCTTCCTGATCGATTTGGGGGGCTAATCAAACCTTCATGTTCCATCTGCTCAATAAGGGTTGCAGCTTTGTTATATCCGATGGATAATCTGCGTTGAACATAACTGATAGAAACTTTTTTATCGCGTAAAATAATGTCAACGGCTTTATCATACAGCGAGTTTTCTGCGTCTTGTTTGGTCTGTTCTGTATCTTCTGGCTGCTCTTCTTCTTTGGTAATCTCTGCGATATACTCTGGAACGCCTTGATTTTTTAGTACATCTACTACTTTTTCAATTTCTTCATCGCTGACAAAGGGACCATGGGCACGTGTGATACGCCCCCCATTGGCCATGTAGAGCATATCTCCAGCACCTAGTAACTGTTCTGCGCCTTGTTCTCCAATAATGGTGCGACTGTCAATTTTTGATGAGACTTGGTAGCTTATGCGTGATGGGAAATTGGCTTTTATTGTACCTGTTATAACATCAACACTTGGCCGCTGTGTGGCCATAATTAAGTGTATACCCGCTGCACGTGCCATTTGTGCTAAGCGTTGCACTGTTGCCTCAATATCTTTGCCTGCAACCATCATCAAATCTGCCATTTCATCAATAATAACGACGATATATGGCATTGTTTCAAGTTCGATATCTTCATTTTGGTATATGGCTTGTCCGGTTTCCTTATCAAAGCCTGTTTGCACTGTTCTTGACAATACTTCACCGTTTGCGATGGCTTGCTGAACGCGATCATTGTAACCAGAAATATTCCGGACATTCAGTTTTGACATTTTTTTGTATCGCTCTTCCATTTCCTGCACTGTCCATTTCAGTGCAGTTACAGCCTTTTTGGGATCTGTTACAACGGGGGAAAGCAGATGTGGAATGCCATCATAAACCGAAAGCTCAAGCATTTTGGGGTCAATCATGATGAACTTGCATTTATCCGGCGGCAAACGGAACAATAGTGATAAAATCATGGCATTGATGCCAACAGATTTCCCCGAACCTGTTGTTCCAGCAACGAGCATATGGGGCATCCGCGCCAAATCTATAATGACAGAATCTCCAGAAATTGTTTTGCCTAACGCAAGAGGCAAGTCTGCTTGCGTTTGCGTAAACTCTCGGGTTTCAAAAATTTCGCGTAAAAATACTGTCTCTCTGGTTTCATTCGGTAGTTCTATGCCAATTGCATTACGCCCAGGCACAACAGCAACGCGGGCTGATATGGCACTCATTGAGCGTGCGATATCATTGGCTAGGCCGATAACACGGGCTGATTTTGTACCACGCGCCGGTTCAAATTCATACAACGTCACAACAGGCCCAGCATGGATGTTGTTGACCTCTCCATGAACGCCAAAGTCACTTAAGACTTCTTGCAACAGATGCGCGTTTTCAAGTAAAGCTTCACGGGTAAGATGCTTTGCATTTTTAAGCGGTTGGGCTCTGTTTAATAACCTTGATGTGGGCAGCACAAAGCGGGCTGGGGGCTTTATCTTTTTGGCCTGATTTTGGGGTGATGTTGATTTTTTGTGTTTATGAGTTGCAAAGCGCAATGAAGAAAACGAAAATCCATTCTTTTTGTGATCTTCCGTTTTTTCCGCATAATCAATCAGCCGATCTTCTGGATTAAAAGCAAGTTCGTTTTCTTCATTTTCATATTCCAGGTCTTCCTCTTCATCGGTGTCATAATTTGAAAATTTTGGATAGTCATTGAACATTTTTGGTGGTTGCCATTGTTCTACCTTGGGGGCCTTGTGATGTTGATCATCTGCTTGTTGGTAAACATCGTTCATGTGAGCTGCGGCTCCGCCGAATTGATGATGTTGTAAATTAGCCCGCTTTCTCGCATTGCGCTCATAATTGTAACGCTGTGCAATCTCTAAAAAAAAGTTTCGGATTTCAAAACCGACATGAATGAACCAGCCAATGATGCCCAAAAGTGCCGCTTTTATCCCGAATCCTTCTACATTGAATAAAATCGCAAAATCCTGTAGGCGGATTGCTAAGGAAAAGAGTAACAGGGGTAGGCCTATTGTTAATAATATAAAACTTGTTAGCTCTGTACTGGCCTGAAGATGGAGCGAATTTAGGACCGTTGGCAGTTTTACCAAAGCTGCATCACCCAAAATACCACCCAGGCCTAATGGCAGTGGCCATGTATCTGGTTTGGGAAGCGTTGATATGGTTCCTGCTAAAACCAAAACAGATATTGGCCAAGCGATAATGCGCATTATGCTGGAAGAGGGAAAGTGATAGGCCATACAATGCCACCCCCAAGCAGCTAATGGCAGAAAAAATAAAATACTTGCCAGGCCTAAAAATTGAAACAATAGATCAGCAAAGCTTGCCCCCGTGAGGCCAAGGAGATTATTGGGTTGGGTGGAGGTTGCATTATTTAAGCTTGGATCATTTATTGACCAACTGAGTAGGCATAACCAACCGAGTACTGCCACGGTGAAGAGTGCCATACCAAAAAACTGAATGCACCAGCGTTTGAAGGTTTCTTCCACGCGGTCAGGCAAAAGATGATCTTGGTGTATTGCTGCTTTACTCACCGCCATTTTGCGGTTTACTCCTTATACTAAACTCAATACTCTTACAAATAATGGCAGTTTCTATCTGAACTGGTCTGCAACCCTCTCCAATGCCTCTTGTGTGGTTGCCAAGTCCTGCACCAAGGCAATTCGAATATAGCTGGAAGCTGGGTTTGCACCTGTTTGGTCTGGTTTTGCCAAATATGCGCCGGGTAACACTTTGACACCAGAATCTTTCCAAAAGGTTTCTGTAGCCCGTTCACATGTGCCAAATTTGCTAATATCGAGCCATAGAAAAAATCCCCCCTGCGGGATATCAAAATCTATAACATCGCCCAAAATGCGTTGTGCACATTGAAATTTTTCCCGGTAGAGCTTACGGTTATGTTCAACATGGGTCTCCTCTGACCAAATATATTCCGAAACATGCTGGATGGGTAAGGGGACTTGGGGACAAGCGACAGCTCGAAATATACCAAAAGCTTTGATAAAATCTGGATCTCCTGCCACAAATCCAGAACGGAGCCCAGGAAGGTTAGAGCGTTTTGAGAGCGAATTAAAGCTGAGGACATTTTTGAAATCACCATAGGTTTCATAGCTCACTTCCAGGATTGAAGGCGGCGGGGTCCTAAAATAAATTTCAGAGTAACATTCGTCAAAAAACAGCATAAAATTGTGGCTACGCGCGATCTTTAAAAGCTCTTGCAAATAAGGCTTTGTTGCCACCGCTCCTTCTGGATTTGATGGGGAGCATAAGTACATTGCTGCGGTTTGACTGAGAAAGTCATGATTAAGGCCAGTTAAGTCGGGCATAAATCCGTGTTCTTTGCGTGCGGCTAAAAAGTGAGGGCTAGCTTTTGCAGCCAATGCTCCAGCCAAATAGCATTGGTAAAACGGGTTAGGCATTAAAATGTATGGATTTATGAGCTCTGATCGCCTTTCCAGCGCTGTAAAAGCTGCGGAAAACAACCCTTCACGCGAGCCATTTAAAACAAGGATATGGTCTTCAGGGTGTACTGCTTCTTTAAGAGTGGGATATCTGCGTTCTATCCACTGAGCGATAGATTGGCGTAGCCCATCTGTTCCTAATATAGGGGGATATTTCGCAAAATCTTTTGTATGTTTTGTCAAAAGGCCTGGAACGCCTGATGGCATATCGTGCTGTGGCTCGCCTATTGTTAGGTCGATAGGAGATTGGCCTGGGGCAATGTCTGATAATAACTTATGTAATTTTGGGAACGGAGATTCGATTTTAATTTCTGATTTTTTAAACTCAGACATATACGCAACTTTTCTATAAAATTTTTCGAATTGGCTATAATCCCCAAAATATTATCAAAATCTTAAATGGTTAACACTTGATTAAAAAAGCAAATAAAAAGGCCTGGAGCTTTTGCTCCAGACCTTAAGTTTTAAACCAACAGTATTTGCTAAACTCGCCTGTTGGTTATTGAGAAAATATCCCTTTGTTAAATTCTCTGGCTACCAGCTCCAAATTCAGGATAGGCTTCCAGACCAATTTCACCTTTGTCCATTCCTCCAACTTCCATCTCTTCAGATGGACGCAGTCCTAGAACGATTTTTATAATCGTCCAAACAACGAAACTGGTAATAAAGACAAAGGCGCCAATTGCAGCAACACCGATAAATTGAACGTGTAGCATCACCTCAGGATTTGTTAGTGGAACAACCAATGTTCCCCAAATGCCTGCAAAAAGGTGAACTGGTATAGCTCCAACAACATCATCGATTTTTAGTTTGTCAAGAAGTGGAACGGCAAGAACAACAATAACGCCACCAACTGCACCAATAAAGATCGCAGCTAAAGGTGAAGGTGTTAGAGGCTCTGCGGTAATTGACACAAGGCCAGCTAGTGCACCATTTAACGCCATTGTTAAATCAATTTTGCCATAGAGCAGTTGCGTTAAGCTGATTGCTGCAATAACGCCAGCTGCTGCTGCCAGGTTTGTATTCACAAAGATATTCGCAACAGAGGCTGCATCTGTGATCGTTCCCATGGCAAGCTGTGAAGCACCATTAAAACCAAACCAACCGAGCCATAGGATAAATGTTCCCAACGTCGCAAGTGGCATACTTGAACCTGGCATAGGATTAACTTGACCATTTGGACCATATTTACCTACGCGAGCGCCAATAATAATTGCACCTGCTAAAGCTGCCCAACCGCCTGTTGAGTGGACAAGAGTTGAGCCGGCAAAATCACTAAAGCCCATGCCATCAAGCCAGCCTGCACCCCATTCCCAAGAGCCTTGGATTGGGTAGATGATGCCGCACAAGACAACAACAAAAAGCAAGAATGGCCAGAGTTTAATGCGCTCAGCTACAGTTCCAGAAACAATTGAAGCTGTTGTGGCACAAAAAACCATTTGGAAAAACCAATCAGACCCACCTGCGTAAAGTGTTGGATCTTTTCCAGCTGCAACAGCATCTTGTACGGCTTTTAATTCAGCATCTCCGGTGAGAATCTCTTTTGCTGAGAAGCTGCCAATTACATTTTCAACCAACCAGCCATCACCCGCATACATAAGGTTGTAACCTACAACCCAAAAGATCAGACCGGCGACAGAATATAACGCAATGTTTTTTGTACATTGCATAGCAACATTTTTACTTCTCACCATACCGGCTTCCAGCATAGCAAAACCAGCTGCCATCCACATTACGAGAAAGCCACCGATCAAGAAAAGCAGAGTGTTGAAAACATATTGAAATTTAATGCTGTCTGTCACAGCTGTTGTTTCTTGCGCAATTGCTGCCCCAGATGTGGCGAGACCTAAACTTAAAGTCGCTGCCAAAAGAAGTGTTTTTTTCGTTATCGTCATGCTTTTGTCTCCTGAGTTAAATAGCATCTGCATCGGTTTCATCTGTACGGATGCGCACGGTTTTCTCAACAGGTGAGACAAAAATCTTGCCATCACCAATCTGGCCTGTTTTTGCTGCGGCTGAAATGGCCTCAATCGATTTGTCGAGGATGTCTTCCGAAACTATGATTTCAATTTTAAGTTTGGGAAGAAAACTGACGGCATATTCTGCACCA
This sequence comes from Pseudomonadota bacterium, assembly GCA_039033475.1. Lineage (GTDB taxonomy): Bacteria > Pseudomonadota > Alphaproteobacteria > Rhizobiales > CBDHHC01 > JBCCCO01. The sequence goes on from JBCCCO010000006.1 coordinate 62,945, forward strand.
CGATAAATTTCTGTATGGCCTTTTTGACGGCCATAGCCTTTGACTTCTGTGACTGTTAAACCTTGAACGCCGAGTGCGGTTAAAGCTTCGCGCACTTCATCAAGCTTAAATGGTTTGATAATTGCTGTAATTAGTTTCATAGACTATCCTCTTTTGGATTGCATTTCACCTCATATGAAATAAAGCATTATAGTTAAATCTAAGTGAGTAACATGTTTAATATTCATTAAAATTACTTCATTTTTTTGCTTCTCGTCTATTAGTAAATAGTTAATCAATCAAAAGATATGCCAC
>JBCCCO010000007.1:0-62351 GCA_039033475.1 Pseudomonadota bacterium
AAAATGCATAAAATAAACAAAAAACCCCCATAAATAAAAACTAATAAAATAAAAATACCAAAATAAAAATTACAATTTAAAATAACTGGTTGAAATTATGGTTGAACCTTCAGATTCAGATACGCATCACGAAACAAAAATAAAAAAGCCAAATCCGATAGACATACATGTCGGCAGTAGACTTCGATTAAGGCGTATGATGGTCGGGCTGAGCCAAGAAAAACTTGGAGAGCATTTGGGCCTCACATTCCAACAAATCCAAAAATATGAAAAAGGCACAAACCGAATAGGAGCAAGTCGTCTTTATCAGCTTTCTCAAATTCTCGACATTCCGGTGCACTTCTTTTTTGAAGAAATATCACTCAAAGAAAAAGAAGGAGTGGGTGTACCTCAAGGATTTGAAGATTCCGCTGGTGAAAATCATGTGCTTGAATTTTTAAGTAGCCGCGAGGGACTAGAATTGAATCGCGCGTTCTCACAACTCAAAGATCCAAAGGTAAGACGCCGTGTGATTGACTTGGTTCGCGCTCTTGCCAGTGAAAAAGAAGAAAGTTAGCCGCTTAGGGCTGTTCTCAAATATTTTTCAGATACATAAGTTAAATTGTAGCTTGACCTAAGTCGCAAAGGTTGCCACAAAACGTACTTAATTTGTTTTTTACTTTGTGGGGGATAGCGTGACACGTACCGATTACCTTTTTACCAGTGAGTCTGTTTCTGAAGGACATCCAGACAAAATCTGTGACCGAATCTCTGATGCTATTGTGGATTGTTATTTAGCTGCGGATTCAAATGCACGTGTTGCCCTTGAAACCCTCGTTACAACAAACAAAATTGTTCTCGCAGGAGAAGTTCGTGGGCCAGATACCATAACCCATGACACGCTAGAAGCACTTGCCCGCCGTTGTGCCAAAGACATCGGATACGAACAGAGCGGATTTCACTGGAAAGATGCAAGTGTTGACGTCTATGTTCATGAGCAATCTGCTGATATTGCCCAAGGGGTTGATTCAAGCGATACAAAAGAAGAAGGGGCCGGCGACCAAGGCATTATGTTTGGCTATGCGTGTTCAGAAACCCCCAGCTTAATGCCTGCTCCAATTTATTACGCTCACCGCATTCTCCATGAAATGGCAAAAGCACGGCATAACGGCACAGTTACAGAGCTTGCCCCAGACGCAAAAAGCCAGGTCACATTAAAGTATGAAAATGGCCAGCCTGTTGGAACTACATCGGTTGTCGTCTCAACGCAACATCAAGAAAATGTAGAGCAAGAAAAGATAAGAGAAATTGTCCGCGGATTTGTGCAGGACATTTTACCTGAGGGTTGGATGTGTCCAGAAGATAAGTTTTATGTAAACCCTACAGGAAATTTTGTGATTGGCGGACCGGATGGCGATGCAGGTTTAACGGGGCGTAAAATCATTGTAGACACCTATGGCGGTGCAGCTCCCCATGGCGGAGGCGCTTTTTCAGGCAAGGATCCAACAAAAGTCGATCGTTCCGCAGCTTATGCGGCACGCTACCTAGCAAAAAACGTTGTTGCGGCTGAGTTAGCTGAAAAATGCACCATACAGCTTTCATATGCTATTGGAGTTTCAGAGCCTCTTTCTCTATACGTTGATTTGCATGGAACCTCCAGAGGTGTCTCAGAGCAGCAACTTGAAAAAGCTCTCGGTGAAGTGATGGACTTAAGCCCGCGCGGCATTCGCAACCAACTTAATCTTGGTCGCCCTATTTATGAGCGCACCGCCGCTTATGGACACTTTGGCCGAGAACCAGAAGCAGATGGTGGTTTTTCTTGGGAAAAAACTGATTTGGTGGAAGCCGTAAAATCCGCTTTGACATAATCATCTAAACAAAATCAAATGTATGACAACAAGCCACAACTTTATGGAAGGCGGAAAGGGCAGAAGCTTGGCAAACAACAAAACCATTTGCTTGAGAGTTTTCTGCCTGAACTCCATATTGATATAGATTTACAAGCTCCAGAGAAAACTCTGGAACTTGAAAGCATGTTCTCAAACGAGATATCAGAGTATTGGCTTGAGATTGGATTTGGCGATGGTGAGCATTTTATTTGGCAAGCTAACGCCAATCCAGACGTGGGTTTTATAGGGTGTGAGCCATTTTTAAATGGCATGGGCAAATGCCTGGTTTCAGTGCATGAAAATGCAATAAAAAACATTCGGCTTTATGATAATGATGCGAGATTTTTGCTCGACCGCCTGCCTGAATGTTCTCTAAATCGTGTTTTTATCCTATTTCCAGATCCTTGGCCAAAGCGCCGTCATCACAAACGCCGTTTCATCACCAAAGACAATTTGGATCGCTTGGCGCGGGTTATGAAATCAGGCGCACAGTTGCGCATAGCCAGTGATATTGACAGTTACATCACATCAATATTATTAGCGCTCCAACACCATAAAGATTTCACTTGGAGAGATGAAACAGCAGAAGACTGGCGTATTCGTAAAAAAGACTGGCCAGAAACCCGTTATGAGCGCAAAGCTCTTAGAGAAGGGCGAAAGCCTGCATACCTCACATTTATGAGAACTTAAACCGATGCCTGGTCAGAGCCACCCCAAATCAACAACAGAACCATTCGGGCTCTACATTCATTGGCCGTTTTGCCAGTCAAAATGTCCCTATTGCGATTTCAACTCACATGTACGCACAAATGGCATTGACGAAACCGCTTTCCTCTCCGCATACCTAAAGGAAATGCAATATGTTGCGGAACAAACCAACCAGACCAAACTTAATACAATTTTCTTTGGTGGTGGCACCCCCTCTTTGATGCACCAAAGTACAATACAAACCTTAATCGATGAAGCCGCAAAGCTTTGGCCTTTTGACAAAAATATCGAAATCACACTCGAAGCAAATCCCTCCAGTGTGGAAGCCAAGCGCTTTAAAGGATACCATACCGCTGGCGTGAACCGAGTATCTTTGGGCATACAGGCCTTTCAAGACGAAGACCTAAAAAAGCTGGGGAGATTACATACCGTTCAGGATGCCGAAACAGCATTAGACATCGCCATGCAAACATTTGACCGCGTATCCTTTGATCTAATCTATGCCCGCCCACAGCAATCCCCAAGGGCCTGGAAAGAGGAACTTCAATACGCCCTAACCAAAGGTGCAGACCATCTCTCACTCTATCAATTGACCATTGAACCAGGTACCCGCTTTGCCGATTTATACAGCCATGGCAAACTCACAATACCAAATGCACAGCGCGCGCAAGAACACTATGAAATCACGCAACAGCTCTGCGAACAAGCCGGCTTTATTGCCTACGAGATTTCCAATCATGCCAAAAATGGCCAAGTCTGCCAACACAACATGATTTATTGGCGATATAACAGTTACGCAGGAATTGGCCCAGGCGCCCATGGTCGTCTTGCAATCAATCACAAACGCTATGCCACTTCGACTTGGCTCTCTCCTGAAAAATGGCGCGAAGCGGTTCAAACCAACGGACATGGCATAAGTGAATATGAAGTTCTATTGCCACAACAACAAGCCTATGAAATGGTGTTGATGGGCTTACGCTTAAATGAGGGAATTTCATTGAAACGCTTGAAGACCATCACAGGATTTGAGATAGATATGGGAAAGATAGAAAATTTAACGGCAAAACATTTGATAAACGTGACACCAGATCATCTCACGGTTACACCCAATGGACGTTTTGTGCTTAATCATATCATAGAAACAATAACCGATTGCCTGATTATGAAAATGGAAATACACGAAAGATGCTAAAAGCCAAAGACAGATTAATCATTGCCCTTGATGTGCCCACACCAGAAGACGCACGAAAATTGATCAATCAATTAGGGGGTACCGTTGGCGTTTATAAAATCGGCTTAGAATTGTTGTTTGCGGGCGGCGTGCCACTCATGGACAAATTATTAAACAGCGGCCACAAAGTTTTTGTCGATGCCAAACTGCTTGACATTGGCAATACCGTAGAAAGAACGGTCACCAATATCGCACGATTAGGGGCAACATTTCTAACCATTCACGGAACCGATAGAAAAACGCTCGACGCTGCCGTTCGCGGGCGGGGCAATAGTGCCCTAAAACTTCTCGCCATCACTGTTTTAACGAATTTACAACAACAAGATCTCAACGAACAAGGCATAACCATGCCAGGCGATAAATTAGTTGAACATAGAGCCAAACTTGCCCATGACGCCGGATTTAATGGTGTGGTTGCCTCTGGCTTTGAGGCCGCCCAAATTCGAAAACTCTGCGGCCCAGGTTTTAACATTATAACCCCAGGTATCAGACCATCGGGATCAGAAAGCGGCGATCAAGCGCGTATCGTAACACCAGGCAAGGCTATTGGCAGCGGAGCTGACTATATCGTCGTTGGCCGCCCAATTACTGAAGCTGTTGATCCTTTAAAAGCCGCAACAGATATTGTTGCAGAAATTGAAGCGGCATTATGATGTCACTTAAAACAAAATCATAATGCAAAATAACAAAGCCATAGATGCGCAAAGTGACTGGATCTCAAACTGGCCAATCCTATCCATGCGCCCTTACCTAAGGCTTGCACGGGCAGATCGACCCATAGGCATTTGGCTGTTACTATGGCCTTGTTGGTGGTCAGTTATGCTAGCTGGAGGCAGTGGATCTTTGTTGTATGATCTATGGACACTCACACTCTTTGCTATCGGTGCAACTGTAATGCGTGCAGCAGGATGCGCCTACAACGACATCATTGATAGAAATATTGACGCAAAAGTCAAACGCACCCAAAATAGACCCATCCCAAGCGGAGATATTAGCGTTCGTCAGGCAACGCTATTTCTCGTGCTATGTAGCCTGATAGGGTTATTGGTGCTCATCCAATTTAATACCTTTACGATTATTCTTGGCATCAGCTCTCTTGGCATAGTCGCTATTTACCCCTTTATGAAGCGCATCACCTATTGGCCTCAGTCCGTTTTAGGTCTTGCCTTCTCTTGGGGAGCGCTGATGGGTTGGTCAAGCATAACAAGCTATTTGGATTTGGCCCCAATCGCGCTTTATATTGCCACAGTCTTTTGGACGATAGGATATGACACCATATACGCCCATCAAGATAAAGAAGATGATGCTTTATTGGGCCTTAAGTCAACGGCATTGCGTTTTGGAGAAAGTACCAAATATTGGTTGTCTTGCTTTTATATGATCGTTATTGTCATGCTTGCCATAGCAGGGTTCTTGGTTGGATCAGGTATAATATTTATGATAGGATTAGGTGCAGCCAGTTTAAATTTGGTATGGCAAATCAAAACACTTGATATCAATGATACAGAAAATTGCTTGCAACGCTTTCGCTCAAACCGGGATTTTGGCGCACTTGTTTTTATCAGCTTTGCCTTTCATTACTTTACAATATCATAGCTGAAGAGCGCTACTCGGGAGCGATCATTTCGCGGCCTTGAATAATAATACGCTTAGTATCAGCACTGCCGATTGCACGATATGCTGGCAGTATTGCCTTACGACCTTCCAGATATTGCCTCGGATGACGCATATAAGCTGAGTCGATGTTAAAATGCTTTGGTATGTTAAATACTTTTTGCCATGTACCATCCAAAGCTGGCATGAGAACAGGAAGCTTCAAGATCCGAGACCAGGTTTGCACGCGGGCTATGGACATATCAAGATCATACGCAAAGTGTAACGGAATACAGTATTTCTGTTCTCTATGATGTAGATTAATTGAAATCTTAAATCTGTTTTGGAGCGCATCAATCACACCAACTCGTATGGCAACGCCTTCAAACTCTTTGAGGCACAAGCGCTGATACTTATATAATTGTGAATAGATGTAGTGTTTCATCAGAACAGATCGTCTTCCCAAAACAATTTGATCGTGGCTCTGATACAAAGGACTCATGGGCGCGTTGCGCACCAAATGATAATGTGCTGGCAATACAAACGGATCAATATCTAATGTCGTATGTTCCCAAAGGCATATAATGCCTTGGGTCTCTATTTGACGCTTCACTGTTAACTCCCCGAGTGATCTTTTATTTCGATCACTTGATGATATAATCTCATGAAGCCCTTGAAATCGGTTTAAAAAACGTCCTTAATAAAGCATATCACAAATCATTAGTATTTTTAACTCTTTGTTTTTAAATCATATTTACAAATAATCGCCTGTTAGAACCATTCCAAAATTAATATTAAAAAAAACCATATCCTTAACAGAACACTAAAATATACCTTATACTCATATTATCTTAACAACCTAAGTGGGATTTGGTATGTATTTTGTTGGCGATGCCGATAGAAATAAATTTATAAAGTGAGAAAGCCTTGCGTAAAGACAGCCCAAACGAACACGAACCAATCATCATTAAAAAGTATGCCAACCGTCGTTTGTACAATACAGACAGCAGCACGTACGTCACACTTGAAGATTTGGCACAAATGGTACGTTCAGAAAAAGATTTCATAGTTTATGACGCAAGAACGAGTGAGGATTTAACACACTCGGTTCTCACGCAAATTATTGTCGATCAGGAAAGCAAAGGGCAAAGCTTATTACCAGTGCCATTTCTGCGTCAACTTATCCGCTTTTATGGTGATAGCCTGGAGCGTTTGGTGCCTAGCTATCTTGAAATGAGTTTGGACAGACTAACAGCCGAACAGGAAAAATATCGCAAACAGTTTTCAGAAGCCTTTGGTACCAGTGCTTTTGAACTTATGCAAGAACACACCCGTCAAAATATGGTCATTTTCCAGAAGACGCTTGCAATGTTTTCTCCGTTTTCCATGCCGCAAGACGACAGTCAAATGATGCCATCTGATGGCATAACACCTCAAACAGATAGCAAACAGGCCCAGCAAGACGTAAATGCAAAAGAAATTGGTGCGCTCAAAGCACAACTTGAAGGCATTCAGAAAAAGATTAATTCCCTAACCAAGGAAGAAAAGACTTAGGCTCAGAACCTAAACTCATGCAGATTGGCGCTGACATCCCAGAAAAACATTCAGGGTTTTATCGCTGTAATCTTCAACAAGTTTAGGGCGGCCATACCAATAGCCTTGGCACAATCCAACGCCCATCCCACTCAATAGCTCTGCTGTCTCGCGGTCATAAACCCATTCAGCAACGGTCTCAAGATGAAAATGTTCCGCAAGATCAACAAGGGTTTTGATAAAGATCCTATCATTTGGATTTTGCCGAAGACCTTTAACAAACTCTCCATCGATTTTGACCATATCGACATCAAGTAATTTTAGAATTTTAAAAGAAGAATACCCTGCGCCAAAGTCATCAATAGCAACCTGACACCCAAGTTCTTTTAAAGTTTTCACAAATTCAATGGATTTATCAATATCTCTTATGGCAGATGTTTCTGTAATCTCTACGATAATCCGCTCTGTTATGGATGTGTCATCGTGGATCATAGCACGAAAATTATCTAGCCATGTTTCATCATTCGCCGTTAAACCCGAAACATTAATCGAAATTTTTAAATTGCTGTGCATGCGGATTAGGTCCATTGCCAATTCAAGAACCCGGTGGTCAATAAGCCTCGATATTCCTAACTTTTCAGCAACAGCTATGAACTCACTTGCAGAAACAATGTGGCCTTCAGGTGTGCGCATGCGCAACAAGCATTCATAAAATGCGACTTTATCATTCTTAGGATCAACAATGGGCTGTAAAGCAAGGCACATCCGCCTTTCATTAAGCGCACGAACAACCTCATCAGCAAGCAAACTATTTTTCTTTTGCCAATTTTGTAAAGTCTCAGAAGGTTCATAAACAACAAAGCTGTTACCATGGACCTCTTTTGTATGGTTTAAGGCTTCCAAAGCACAGCTCATAACTTGCTGCACAGTACTGGCATGCGATGGAATAAGGACTGCACCTATGGAAATCGAGGTTGCTAATCCTCCTTTAGAGGTTTCTATGATATTATCCCGAACCACATCGATAAGCCGATTTGCGGCGTAATGAACTTGGTTCTCTGCACAATCATAAAGTAAAATGCCAAATTTATTAGATCCAAAGCGGCCAATAACATCGAGCTCTCTCATATGATCTTGCAAACGAGACCCAACAATAGAAAGCACCTCATCACCAATAGCAAAGCCAAAATTTTCGTTGATGATCTTTAGATTATCAATAGCCGCAATCAAAAAAGCGCATCTGGTATTAAGCAAAACACCTTTTGAAATTACATTATTAATTGCCTGTATAAGCTCAAATCGGTTGATTAACCCTGTAACTTCATCATATTTTGAAAAATAAGCAAGCCGTTGTTCTTCTTCGTAATGTTCATTGATAACACGAATGACACCTTTTGCTGATTGTGCAATGTCACCATTTGTGAAAATTCTGCCATATTCCTCAATCCATAACTCTTGCTTATCACCAGCTACATTCGGTGAGAATTTATATTTCGTACGGTATGACATCCCTTTTGCACCGTCGTCTGTTTTATGCTGGGCATTAACAATGTCATCATATCTATGAGAAATGTATTGGGGATCAATAAGCAGAGAAAAAGCACTCCCACGACTTATTTGACTGATATCAGAAACACCAAGAATTTTTTCAGCGTTAGGTCCCCAGGTAATAATGTCATTCGCAAAATCCCAGCAATAAACAACTTCTGAAACCGTCGATAACACATCATTTATTTCAACAGTTTCAAGAGTACTGAAATCTATAGCAGGCTGATCTAATGAAGCCTCCCCTGAGGATTGCGGCTCTAATGATGCTAAAGACTGTCCTGAAGAAGGCTCTAGAATTTGTGTTTTGGGCGTAAGATGTGATGGGAGAGTGAAACTTTTGTCTCGTGAAGTGCTCACTTTTAGGCCTCTCCCCATTTGCTTGATAAAGCTTGCGACTCTTCAAATATTCAGAGCAAAAAATCACTTTTTGCTGATCTATACTATAAAATAAAGGAAAAAAATTAAAAAAAGCAAAAATAAAAGGCCAACTCTTTGCTCATTAACCTGTATTGTTCTTTTAAAATGCCAAATTACAAGTGATGTGGTAAAAATTGGCTTAAGATTTGCTTTGATATGTTTGTATGTTTCAACACGATCCATATTAAAACATGACAGTAATAATGCGCAAAAATGATAATAAACGACTAGCCTCCGCAGAAAAAAAGCAACGTTCTGCGGGGGCGCTTGTTGCTGTTAACCAAAACACATACGAGCATCGAAACGAAAATTCTTATAAAACATACGCTCGCAGCACAAATCACAACAATACGTCACATAGATATAGTAAGCATTCTTCCTCGTTTTTGGCACAGCTTTGCGCCCAATATGACCCAGTGCAAACCATCAAGAAGGAAAGAAGCGAACGACGCGAACGCGGTCTCAACATTTACCGCCAAAATACGACCAGAAAAAAGTCAAAGCCTTCTCGTAGCTTCGGAACCGAGTGCAATTTTAAAATATAAGCAGCCCAGGTGAGGGAAATTCTAACAATTGCTAAGTTGGGGCAGGAAAACCAATATCGCGCCGTGCTGCACGCAAAGAAATCGAAAAACCAGCAATTACATCAAATAAAGTCATGACGGTAATCAAAAAGAACGTAGAAGTCGAAGCCTCTTTAACCACAATAAAAGAGATTAAGCAGCCTACAAACAAAAGGGTTGAGAGGCCATGATCAATAAGTGAGACCGTTGAAACGCGCGTTGCTTTTAAAACTTCAACGAAAAGAATAAGAAGTGTAAGTAAAATAAAAACATCACCAACCGTAAGCTTCCAAATACCACCAGATCTCAAAATAACATCAGCAATAAGTGCACTGTCTAAAACAGATTGCATATCTCCCGAATAAAAGGCGATGATGAAATAGAATAGAACAGGAATAATCAGTAAAGGTAAACTCAAAGCCAACTGCATTATTTTGCTTTCTTAAATGGAAGTGTTTCAAAATTATAAATCATACTTTAAACTCTAAACGATCCAAAAAGCAAATAACAATCGACCTGCTATCCTCCGACATTAAAGTCCCGTTTAGCAGCTCGAATGCCAACTGAAAAACCAGCGATTACATCAATTAGGGCAATGACCGTGATAAAGAAAAACAAAGATGTTCCCGCAATATCAACCAATAAAAATTCAATTAAGCAGATAATAAAAACAACAACAGATAGTCCATGATCAAGAATGGCAAGTGATCGTGTCTGAGTAGCTTTTAATATCTCGACAAACAAAGCAAGCAAAGCGACTAATAAAACACAGTCCCCTAGAGTGAAGACCCATGCGATTTCCGAAAGCATAACAATACTGAAAAGTTCTGTTTTTTGGAAAATATCAGCCGGAGAAACATCAGCCGGAGAAACATCAGGTGCAGAGCCCCAGTACCCGGCAAATAGAGCAACGCCGTTGTAGAACAGGAAGGCAACGATAATCCAGGGGAGGTTTAGTATCATAAGGAACACCCGCTTCTACGTTTAAAGCCAAACTCTTGATGTTGTCTTTTATAATTTAATGTTTGGTCTTGTTGTTTAAAACTATAGAGTAAAACTCACTATATAGCCATCATCAAACATCATCTTGCGGTTCTAAAATTTGACGGCCACGATATTTTCCTGTTTTTAAATCTATGTGGTGCGGGCGTCGCAATTCTCCAGACTCTCTATCTTCAACATACGCTGGATTTTTTAATGCGTCAGCAGAACGACGGTGTCCACGCTTCATGCGTGTCACTTTCCTCTTCGGGACAGCCATACTCTAATTTCTCCTCATTATAACCTTTGAAATTGAGCGCAATAATACGCACCAATAAAACATTGATATTTACCTCCGAAAAGAACAAAATACAAGAGCTATATTTTACGCTCAAAGGGAACGATTTATTGGAATAAAATTCTAAAATAATAAATAAATTAAATTATTTTTTCATTTTATTTCTGAAACATTGTCGATAATAAAAAAATATTCTATATTGCATGAAGTAGAATAAAATATATGATGATTTCAAAACATCATCTGGTGCAAAATACAACTATGAGATATTTTCCAGTTTTCTTAGATTTGCAAAATGCTCACGTTATAATCGTTGGTGGTGCGGAGCAAGCAGCGCAAAAACTAAGGCTTATACTCAAAACAAATGTTGCGGTCACACTCATAGCACCCCAGGTCTGTGATGAAATTGCTGACCTTGAAGCGAATGGACGCATTACAATTTTGCGCAGAGCTTTTGCAGAGCAGGATGTTATTGGTACCCAGTTGGTGTATGCGGCAACAGAAGATGAAGATCTTGCCAAACAGGTTCATGAAGCAGCAAAAGCGAATAATATCCCTGTAAATGTTGTTGATCAGCAAAATTTATGCACTTTCTTAACGCCAGCCATTGTTGATCGAAGTCCGGTTACAGTTGCCATCGGAACAGAGGGGGCAGCCCCAGTTCTCGCGCGAGAAATAAAGGCAGAAGTTGACCGCTGGCTTCCGGCAAATTATGGCAAGCTGGCCTCTTTTGCCCAAAAACTGCGCAATTTTCTTGCTAAGAAAATCACAAATGGACGCTTGCGCCGTATCGTATGGCAAAACTTACTCTACGGACAGTTCCGTCGTTCGGTCCTTTCTGAAAATTTTGCCGAAGCACGAAAAGCTCTAAAGCATGAATTGAATACAGCGCAGCAGCAGCAGAAAAGTATAGCGTCTAACATCGGTTCTGTCGCCTTGATCGGCTGTGGACCAGGAGACCCAAGCCTCTTAACGCTTAAAGCGCAACAGCGGATGCAAGATGCAGATGTCCTCGTTATTGACCGCTTGGTAAACCCGGAAATATTAGAATATGCCAGACGCGATGCACATCGTATTTATGTTGGCAAAACACCCGGAAAACCTTCAACCAGCCAAGTGGAAATCAACCGTATTTTATTGGCAGAAGCCCTAAAAGGAAATACCGTTGCCCGTCTAAAAGGAGGAGACCCGTTTGTTTTTGGTAGAGCCTCAGAAGAAATGATGGCGCTACAACCCCATGGTGTGCCTGTAGAAATTGTGCCAGGGATCACCGCAGCTCATGCCTGTGCGGCCTCCATAGCTCTCCCGGTCACAATGCGCGAAACCCATCGTAGTTTTTCTATTCTAACAGGTGCTACTATTGATGGCGTTCCAGAGCATGATTGGCAAATGCTTGCCAAAAAAGGCCAAGCTTTTGCCATTTACATGGGAGTGCGCACATCATCAGCAATCAAGCAAAAGCTACAGGCTGCGGGCATCGATACGAATACACCGGTTGTCCTGGTAGAAAATGGCACAAGAGAGAATGAACGTGCCTTGGCAACAACAATTGAAAATTTAGACATTTGCGTTAAAGAAGAAGATATTTCAGGCCCAACCATAATATTCGTCGGTGTGGACTGGTCTGATGTAGGCCTAGAACGCCCAGACAAGGTCAAGCTATTCCAGTCTTCAAATGTGATCCAATTTTCAGGCAACTCCAAAATATCAAAACTCGCGATTTAAACATATCGAGCAAGCACTATGGCAAAAATTACCAAAGGGGCTCCGAAAGCCCTCTCAGCAAACCGCTTAAAAGATGGCATTGTGGTATTTCTTACGAAAGGCAAAAGCTGGAGCGAAGATATTCAAGATGTCGCCATCGCAAAAACACCAGAGGAAGAACAAGCCCTGTTGGATACCGGGGCCAGTTTTGCCGCGATCAATGATATTGTAGATCCCTATTTATTTGATGTAGAACAAAACGGATCAGAAATTAAAGCTGCCCACATTAGAGAACACATGCGCACCAAAGGCCCAAGCGTACGCAAAGATTTAGGAAAACAGGCCGGCACATAGCCAATTAAAAATCAAAGGTCAAAGACCATGTACAGATATGATGAATTTGATGCTCAGTTCGTAAAACAGCGCGTTGCACAATTTCGCGATCAAACGGAACGACGTTTATCCGGTGAGCTCACAGAAGAACAATTTCGCCCTTTGCGTTTGATGAATGGCCTGTATTTACAACTCCATGCGTATATGTTGCGAGTGGCCATTCCCTATGGCACCTTATCCTCAAAACAACTTCGCAAATTAGCCCGTATTGCCGACAAATATGACAAAGGTTATGGCCACTTCACGACCCGGCAAAACATACAATACAACTGGCCAAAGCTAAAAGACATCCCAGATCTGCTTGATGAATTGGCAGATGTAGAAATGCACGCCATTCAAACCAGCGGTAACTGTATTCGCAATGTCACTTCTGACCAATGGGCCGGTGTTGCTGTTGATGAAATAGAAGACCCTAGAGGGTATGCCGAACTTATGCGCCAATGGTCCACAATTCATCCGGAATTTTGCTATTTGCCGCGTAAATTTAAAATTGCGATCACGGGCGCTCCAAATGATAGAGCTGCTGTAGCCTTTCACGACATCGGCATAAAAATGAAAAAAAATGAGGCCGACGAAATCGGCTTTGAAATTCTTGTCGGTGGTGGCATGGGGCGCACACCCGTTGTTGGGGTGACCATTAAAGATTGGCTCCCCAAAAAAGAATTGTTATCTTACATTGAAGCAATTATGCGCGTCTACAACATGTATGGCCGTAGAGATAACAAATACAAGGCTCGTATCAAAATACTTGTAATGGCACTCGGTATAGAAGAATTCCGAAATCAAGTGGAAGCCGAGTATGATAAAATTGAAAGCCCAGAGGTTATTTTACCTGGTGAAGAAATAGGGCGGATCACATCTTATTTTGCACCTCCAGAGTATCAAAAACTGGCTGATACGGACATTGCTTATGAAGAAAAGAGAAAAGCAGACAAAGCCTTTGCCTCATGGATCGCAACCAACATCGCAAAGCATAGAGTGCCAGGATATGCGATTGCCAATATTTCATTAAAACCCATCGGTGGCATTCCAGGAGATGCAACATCTGAACAAATGTATGCTATTGCAGACCTTGCAGAACGCTATAGCTTCAGTGAAATACGGGTCACCCATGAACAAAATTTGGTGCTGCCTTATGTTGCCAAGCAAGATCTTTATGCGTTATGGCAAGGTCTAGTCAAACACGATTTGGCGACAGACAACCTCAGCCTGGTTTCAGACATTATATGCTGTCCCGGCCTTGATTATTGCGCTCTAGCCACCGCGCGGTCAATTCCTGTTTCTCAAAATATAAGCGAACGTTTTGCCGATATCGAACGCCAGAAAGATGTTGGCGAACTCAAGATCAAAATCTCTGGCTGCATTAATGCATGCGGACATCATCATGCGGGCAATATTGGTATTCTCGGCCTTGATAAAAAAGGTGAGGAGTTTTACCAAATTACTTTGGGCGGAAGCGCCGATGACAATGCCTCTATTGGAGAAATTATTGGCCCAGGTTTTTCCAGTGACACCGTTGTTGATGCTGTTGAACAAATCATCGAAATTTATCGGGATATCCGCCAACACAAAAAAGAAACATTCTTGGAAACGTACCGCCGTGTTGGCCCCGAGCCATTTAAGGAGGCTCTTTATGCCACTGATTAAAAACGATACATTTGTAAAAGACCCCTGGCAGTATCTTGGTGATGAAGATAACATCACAAATGAGACGGATTATGTCATTGTTCCCTTGCAACGCCTTACGAAAGAGGCTGGAGAATTTCAAAGCAAGATCTCAAACCTAGGCGCAGCGCTCCCTAACGATCAGGATCTGCAAAATCTCAAACCTTTTCTTGCAGATGTAAAGCTTGTTGCTCTTAACTTTCCAAAATTTGCAGATGGCAGAGCGTATTCACAAGCACGTCTCATACGGGAAGATTTGGGGTTTGAAGGTGAGTTGCGGGCCACTGGTGATGTATTTCCAGACCAAGCCGTTTCAATGATGCGTTGTGGCTTTGATGCATTTGAAGTTTCGGAAAATGTACCATTGGAAACCTGGAAACGCGCGGTTGAAATTTTAAACCACATGTATCAACGCAGTTATGCGGTATCAGGTGATAATATTCGCATGTAGGTATGATACAAAAAAACAAACTTTACTTTACAAGTTGGGCGGTCATTAAAAGTATATACAACCAAAAACAGAGTATATTTTTTCATAAAACATCAATTTAAAAGATAGATTTTCTGAAATTCTTGCCATAACGCACAATCGTTAACGCTTTTTCTCTTTCGTGTAAGACAAATTAAGCTAGTCGTAGTATGACTACCTGGTAAGTCAATGACATCAAGATGAAGTTAAAGGCAACTTAAGATGTGAGAAGATTTACATCAGGGCCATGAAAAGCATGAGGCATTTTCTGTGTTACATAAGAATAGAAAATATGTTTTTCAAAACTCTAAAGTGTCTATCGAGAAATGAGATGCGGCAACATCATTTTATGAAATTAGAACTTTAGAGTGGCCCTGATACAGAGGTCAAACGAAACAATCCAAACCAATCATTCGGCGGGAAACTGTTCTATTATTTTGAAAGCGTAAGAGCCAAGTTGTAAACTCTATTTTTAGGCAAATCAAAATCAGCACAAACACGTTTTACAGAATCTCTCAAGGAGTTGCTTTTTAACTCATTTTTTAAAGCCTCAAGAATATTATTATCATCAATATTACATTTTTCTGGTGGTGAAGTCAGGATAACAATTTCTCCCTTAATCGTGTGCAAGTGCAGTTTCTCTAAAACCACCTCGACAGAGCCACGTATCAAAGTCTCATGTTTCTTTGATAACTCTCGCGCAATCACAACCTCTCTATTCCCAAGCACATCTAGGATATCACGCAAAGCGCTCTCTAGACGGCGCGCACTTTCAAAAAAAATCAAAGTTGCATTGATATCTTTTAATGATTTCAATTGCTTAATTCGTTGTGATTGTTTTGACGAAAGAAACCCTTCAAATAAAAAGCGATCCGTAGGCAGTCCGGAAAGTGTTAACGCTGTCAAGACAGCAGATGGCCCAGGAATACTTTCAATGTGAAAGCCGTGTTCAATCACGTGGCGCACCAACTTAAAACCAGGATCTGAAATCAAAGGTGTTCCTGCATCACTGATCAAAGCAACGCTTTGTCCTTTTTCCAAAACATCAATGATGCGGTTTCGTTTCTGTTCTGTATCATAATCATGATACGATCTTAAAGGAGAACTGACACCATAATGCTCAAGAAGTTTTCTGGAATGCCTGGTATCTTCACAATAAATAATATCTGCACGCGCAAGCACACTTAAAGCCCTTAGTGATATGTCGGCCAAATTTCCGATAGGGGTTGCGACAACGTAAAGCCCCGACAGTAAAGGCAAATTATTTTGTTCTTCTATGACATTACGTACAGACAAATTTATACGATTTTGTTCTAGGGTTTTATGTGTCACGCGTTTAATTCCTAATGGATTTGAATATTTAGCATATAAATCAAATTGCACTTTAAAAACAAAAACTGTGAATACATATCAAATTTCCATAATATTGCATTGTAATGTTAGAGAGAATCTTTTGGTGTAAAGTTTAATACAATAATTTAATTCCGAGTTTTAGATCGAAATTAATACATGCAACTCTGTAAGTCTCAACGCCTATATTTATAATGATACTTTTTTTTAACTATGCTAATGATAAATGTACCTTTGCTGTATTCCAACTTTAGGCTTCTCGTTAGATAAGAACATGGAATCACCGACAAGAAGACGATCTCGAAGCAATTCTCTTCACATAGCATTGCTATGCGCTTTTTTCTGTCTTCTGGTTTCGGGTTGCGCTGCAAATCTCAAAAATCCTTTTGGCAAATCAGGGTTGCATTCGGAAAATCAAGGCGCCAATGGCCCAACAAACACCCCTCAATTAAAAAGAAATACGACAGTAAAAGTTGCGCTTTTGCTTCCCCTTGGATCCGCAAAAAAAAGAACAGCCAACATTGCAAAAAGCTTAAAACAAGCTGGTGAATTGGCATTATTTGATTTTGATAAGCCAAATATTGCAATAATTACGAGAGATACCAAAGGTACTCCTGAAGGCGCTAAAAAAGCAGCTGAAGCTGCGATCAAAGCTGGAGCATCCCTTATTATCGGCCCTCTTTTTGCTACTTCTGTCCGTGCCGCAGCACCCATAACACGGCAGGCCAATATTCCTATGATTGCGTTCTCTTCTGACAGAAGCGTTGCAGGAGACGGTGTTTATCTTTTAAGCTTTTTGGCTGGGCGCGATATTCCGAGAATTATCAGTTACGCTGTTTCAAAGGGAAAACGCAAATTTGCAGCCCTCATTCCTAAAACTGCCTATGGCAACATTGTGGAAGCATCTTTTAAAAAAGTTACCAGAGACTTAGGCGCAGAAGCTGTAGCCATTGAACGCTATCCGCTTGATGCCAATGCCATGCTTGATCCTATCAAACGCATTGCAGAACTTACCAAGGATGAATTTAACCCTATTGATGCCATCTTAATTCCTGCTGGGCCTGCAACATTACCCTCATTATCACCATTGATCCCCTATTTCGAAATTGACACTCAAAAAGTTCAGTTAATT
Organism: Pseudomonadota bacterium; assembly: GCA_039033475.1. Lineage (GTDB taxonomy): Bacteria > Pseudomonadota > Alphaproteobacteria > Rhizobiales > CBDHHC01 > JBCCCO01. The sequence continues at coordinate 17,454 of JBCCCO010000007.1, forward strand.
GGCACCGGACAATGGGATTACGCCAATATAGGCCGTGAAAAACCTTTATTTGGAGGCTGGTTTCCAGCCCCAGAACCTGGTGGATGGAGAGACTTTACGCAGCGTTATGTCAAAACATATGGCAAATCGCCCCATCGTATTGCAAGTTTAAGTTATGATGCGGTTAGCCTTGCTGTCTCACTTTCCTCAAATGAGCGAAACGATCGCTTCACCAAAAGCCAATTAACACGGCCAAGCGGTTTTGCAGGTATTGATGGCTTATTTCGCCTCTTACCCGATGGCACATCTGAACGTGGCCTTGCAGTGTTGGAGGTGCAAAAATTTGGCTTTAAAACGTTGGATAATGCACCAAATGCTTTTAACAGAGCAGAATTCTAATCCACCTTTAGATGAATCCACTTAAAAGATGGAGAATTACTCGCCCTTAAAACTCGGAGCGGGTCAACTTGAATTACATTCAGTTGACATTGAATTTAAATAACAAGACATCACCATCTCTGACCACATAATCCCGGCCTTCATCACGCGCCTTGCCAGCATCTTTTGCACCGCCTTCCCCACCCAAAGCAACATAATCATCATAGGCAATGGTTTGGGCGCGTATAAAGCCTTTTTCAAAATCTGTATGAATAACACCGGCAGCTTGCGGTGCTTTGGTACCCTTTTGAATGGTCCAGGCCCGAGCTTCTTTTGGCCCAGCAGTAAAGTATGTAATTAGATCAAGCAATTGATATCCTGCACGGATAAGACGGTTTAAGCCAGGCTCTTCAAGAGAGAGCTCTGCCAGATATTCTTGCTGTTCATCAGGCTCTAGTTGCGACAATTCAGATTCAATTTTGGCAGAGATCACAACTGATACGGCCTGTTCTGTGCACGCTTTTTGTTCCACCTGTTGTGAATAGACATTGCCGTTCGCAGCGGACCCTTCATCCACATTGCAAACGTACAGCACAGGCTTTGAGGTTAACAATTGCAGTTGTAGAAACAAGGGTTTTTCGTCATCAGAAATCTCAGCTGTACGGGCAGGTTTTCCCTCTTGTAAAACAGGTAATATTTTTTCAATAAGGGTAAGTGTAGCTTTCGCTTCTTTATCCTGACCTCGTATTTTTTTCTGCAATGCAGGGACACGTTTTTCCAAACTTTCAAGATCAGCCAACATGAGTTCAGTTTCAACAGTTTCAGCATCTGCCAGGGGATCAACCCGGCCATCAACATGTGTGATATCATCATCATCAAAACACCTGAGCACATAGGCAATGGCATCAACTTCTCTGATATTGGCCAAAAATTGATTGCCGAGGCCCTCACCCTTGGAAGCCCCTTTTACAAGCCCTGCAATATCAACAAAACTCAGCCGCGTTGGAATTATTTGCACCGATTTTGCCAACTCTGCCAGTTTATCAATGCGCGGGTCGGGAACAGGAACATCACCAATGTTTGGCTCGATGGTGCAAAACGGATAATTGGCAGCTTCAGCTGCCGCAGTTTGCGTTAAGGCATTAAACAGCGTTGATTTCCCCACATTAGGCAAGCCAACAATTCCGCATTTAAAACCCATAAGTTTATCCTTCTTGAGTATCTTGATCTCGCCAGCGCCCTAAAACGTCTGCAAACGGCCCTTTTGTTTTTGTATCTGGCCCACGCGAGGAAGATTTCATTTTATCTCGATCAGTTTGATGCGCCTCAGCGTTTTCTGATATTTTCTGTTTTTGAGAAGAGCCCACGACTTGCAAAGCAAGAGCAACCTTATTCATAAAATGCGCACCATCTCCATCTGCAAGAAAAGGAGCACAATCTGCAACAGCATCTAACAAAGGCGCAAGCCAACTCTCATCAGCTTTGTGAAAATCATGTAGAACATAAGTATGCACCAAATTTTTCTGACCAGGATGCCCAATGCCCATACGAACACGCATATAATCATTGCCAACATGAGAGCTAATTGAACGCAACCCATTGTGGCCGGCATGACCTCCGCCCACTTTAACTTTAAGTTTGCCTGGCTTGATATCAAGTTCATCATGGATCGCGATGAGATCTTCAAGATCAATCTTGTAGAAATTCACAGCCTCTCGCACGGATCGGCCAGACTCATTCATATAAGTTGCAGGCTTTAGCAACAGGCACTTTTGTCCATTCAAACGCCCCTCAGCAGTATCTCCTTGAAAACGTTTGCGCCACGCGCCAAAATTGTGTCTCTGTGCAATGTGATCAAGCGCAATGAAACCTATGTTATGCCTGTTATAGGCATATTTTGTACCGGGATTACCAAGGCCGACAATAAGTTTCATGAAAAGCACCCGCGCCTAAGATTATGGCTAGGCCTCAAGAAGGCCTAGCAGATAAGCTTATGATGTATCACAAACGATAAATGAGCTATTTATTCTTCGCTGCTCTCATCACTTTGTTCAGCACTATCAGCCTCGTCTTTAACACCTCCACCAGGTGCAGCAATTGTGGCAACAGTAAAATCCCGGTCGGTAATGGTTGGTTTTGCATTATCCGGCAAAGTCACATTTGAAATGTGAATGGTATCACCAACATTGGCATTTGATAAGTCAATCTCAATGGAATCAGGAATACTGTCGGCTGGGCACTCTAACTCAATGTTGTGGCGAACAACATTAAGCACACCACCTTGTTTCAAGCCAGGACATTTGTCTTCATTTAAGAAATGAACACTCACTTCAACAGTTACAACCGCGTCTTTCTTCACCCGCAAAAAATCAACATGCATTGGGAAATCACGCACCGGATCTAGTTGAATATCTTTGGGAATAACACGGATCTTCTTGCCATTTACATTCAACAGATAAACCGTTGATAGAAATTGCCCCGTTTGAACCTGCTGATATACGGTACGGTATTCTAGAGTAATAGGCTCAGGCGGTTGTTTGTTGCCATAGATAACCGCCGGGATAAGACCTTTGCGTCTTTCTTCCCGTGCGGCCCCCTTGCCAACACGTGACCGCTCTTCTGCCTGAAGTTCAATAACATTCGACATAAAAGCTCTCCATAAATCTTGAAAAAATGCATTCCCTCCAGGGGTGAAAATGCATCCCATGTCTATAGCCGTAAAAACCCGAGTTGTTAAGAAAAATATCTGGTGTTAATTTTGCTCTCAATCAATCAAACAAGCTAGAGACCGACTTTTCACCAGCAGTGCGCTCTATTGCTTCACCAATAAGCGGAGCGATCGACAGAATTTCGATGTTATGGGCTTCTTTCACGTCTTCAGTCGGCAATATAGAATCTGTAATAAACAGATTTTTCAATGAAGATGATGTAATACGAGATACAGCCCCCGCAGATAAAACGCCATGGGTTATATAAGCATTGACCTCAGTTGCATTCTTCTCAAGCAAAGCATCGGCCGCATTGCACAAAGTACCGCCAGAATCAACCATATCATCAATGAGCAGGCAACATTTGTCTTCAACAGAACCAATCACGTTCATCACCTCAGAAACCCCAGGGCTGTCACGACGTTTGTCAACAATAGCAAGGGGCGCATTAATACGTTTGGCAATTGCACGTGCGCGCACAACTCCACCTACATCGGGCGAAACCACAACAAGTTTGTCCAAATCAAATTTTGCTTTAATATGCTGAACCATAACAGGGGCCGCAAACAGATTATCTGTCGGAATATCGAAGAAACCTTGAATTTGGCCTGCATGAAGGTCGAGGGTTAAAACCCTATTCGCACCTGCATTTGAAATAAGATTGGCAACAAGCTTTGCTGAAATCGGTGTTCTGGGCCCAGGTTTTCGATCTTGCCTCGCATAACCATAAAACGGTAGAACGGCTGTAATTCGGCGTGCTGATGCCCGCTTTAGAGCATCAATCATAATCAATAATTCCATCAAGTGATCGTTCGCAGGATATGATGTAGATTGGATAACAAACACATCCTCACCACGCACATTTTCTAGAATTTCAACAAAGATCTCCATATCCGCAAATCTGCGAACAGAACATTTTGTCAATGGAACGCTGAGATAAGCGCCAATGGAATTGGCGAGAGACAGATTGCTATTGCCTGCAACCAACTTCATGATGAGAACTCCTGCTTTATAATTATTATTTATTATAAAGCAAATACACCTCATTTTAAAATGAATCAAACGATTAAAGGAACGTTTGAAATTTTAAAACAAGCGAGCACCCATAATTTTAGCTACTTGCATTATCCTTTATAAGCTTTACAATTCCATTGGAAGCTGCATCGGCGACATAATCCGCGGTCGCACCCCAATTTCCATTAAGCGATCCTTTGGGAATAGAATTCTGCTGTGTCACAGTACCAATTTCTCTTCCAAGGGGATTTACAACCTTCCACTCAAGTTTAATGTTCTGCTTCCCATTTGTTCCAGAGCTCATGCTAACAATGCCTTGAATTTTATATTTTCCAGCTGCTGATTGTGAATTTGCAATACGAATTCCCTTACCCGAAATCTTCTTGCGCAATGCCTCAGCCAATGCTGTGCTACCATTGCCAGGCGCACCGGAAATTGGTGGAACAACCGCAATAACACCTGAGCGAGATTTTGATGATCCGAATGAGGCATTTGCAGAAGGCGATGAATCACGAGCGCCTAAAGACGCATTTTGAACAAGGGTACCGCTTGGCGATTTTGGCAACCAGGCGGCTAACTTTGATGCTGTTGTTGAAGCAATCTTATCAATGGCAGCTTGATTAACAGCAGACCATGGGTCGTTGGCATTATTTTTTCCAGGAAAGATCTCTTCCCCTTTAATGCGGTGCGCCCTAGTCCCCTGACTATTGGTCACATCCCAAATATAAGATAGCTTTGTGCCTTTTTTGTCTGGTGACGCAGAAAGATAACCGCGAACCGTATAACCTGATTTCGCAACCTTATCCTGAACTATTATTCGATTTTCTTTTGCTTTGTCCCTTAGAGCGCCTGAAAGTTTTTGTGCGACATTTACAGGAGGGCCAAAAACAGGAGCGAAAGCAACAGGTGCTGAGCTATTTTGAACGGCATTTACAGGTTTAACTGTAGAGCCAGTCGTGTCCGATGAACTTACGGTTGAGGATGGAAGGTCAAAGTTAACACCAAAATTTTCAGTATTACTACATCCTGCTATGTAAAGGCCTACGGAGCACACTATAAAAGTTGGCGCCGCGCGCTGGCAAAATCTTTTCACTTTTGTATAAATGCCTTGTATCACGAGAGTCTACTCCCCATGGATCAATAATCTTGCATCTTCCGGTGCCCGCATCCGCATACTCTGCTTACGTTAACGCCAACTCCATTTACACCGGGTTTTATAATTGGAATTATTACTTTTTTAACGATACCAGGTCTAGCACCTTTAGCACATGATACTTAATAATCGTGCTTTTTACTGTGTAGTTTATGTGGATAATGCATTATTTAACCATATTACAGAGATATGCCGCCCATAATCGGGTTCTTTTTTATGGATGGAACGCCGGTAACTATAAAAATCCGATTCGTTCTTAACAGTACAACGCTTGATTATTTCACAAGATGTGATGTTATGCTGTTCTAATTTATCTGTAATATATCCTGCTAAATCAAAATATGTTTTATCATTTTGAAATTGCTTGAAAAAGCGGGCATTTTGAGAACAGTGTTGCAAAAAATTTTCATAGAACTCTCTCCCAACCTCATAAGATTGTGAAGAAATACATGGGCCTACGGCAGCATATATATTTTTGCGGCTGGCCCCAAGGTGTTCCATGCGTTCAAGAGTAGATAATAAAATCCCGTTTAATGCACCGCGCCACCCAGCATGGGCTATGCCGACAACGCCCGCCTTAGGATCAGCAAACACAACAGGCGCGCAATCAGCTGTTAGTACGGCAATAGGTAACAGCGATTTATTGGTCACAATACTATCTGCTTCAGGACTATTATCTGTATCCCAAGGAATATCAGCAATCGCGCATATTGTGCTATGGGTCTGCTTAACAGTCAGAACGCTCTGCGGCACAGAAATAGCCTCTGCGACTTTTGCTCTGTTTTGCAGCACATTATCTCTACTGTCATCTGAACCGAGACCACAATTCAAAGATGTATAAATACCTGTCGATACACCGCCACGACGGGTGAAAAAAGCATGACCAATATTTGCAAAAGATTGTAAATTTTGTGCTGTTATGTACTGCGGATGCGTCATAGGTCCTCTATAAGCAAGGTCGCTCATTTATCCATCATATATATCATAACCAAAAAAACGATATATGTCCTGAAAACGATATATGTCCTGGGCTTAAATAGCATAAACTCCGCAACAATCATACATACAGTCTGAGAGTTCACCTTTAAAAGGGCGCAGGTTTTGCGAGTTGCGCGCAACAAACAACCATCACCTTGAACAATACCCCCATTTTATCAGGAGAAACCAGTCGCGAGACGCCACTCACCAATTCATTGCGCTGCTCTGGAGTGGCCGCTTTAAGCAGCTGTTGCAAACGCAGATTGGCTCCTAGTTGCATTAAGAATGCGCCTTGCGACATAGGGCCAAAACAGGATAGCCCCAGTTGTAAGGATTGGGCTTTAAGCCGTGCAAAATTCACATGGGTTGTAAGGTCACTTAAACCGATATGTTTTAGGGGATCAGAAAAATGGTGAGACTTGACCGCTTGCAATGTATCTCCAAACCCATCATCCTCATGACCATAATCAATCATCAAAAGGCACGTATGTGCATTTTTCGATCTTCTTGAAAGCTCAGTTAATAGGGTCTTCTCAAACGGGCGAATTTCTAAGATGGCTCTTTCTTCAGCATGTTCAATATCTGGGTGAGAGAGATCAAGGGTCTGAGCAGGCTCATTATTGATGATAAACTCAAAATATTGTGCACCCGCACTTTGCCTGACACCGACCATGCGTTCATACCAATGCGGCTCTTTTCTTTGAAATTGCTGAACGGGAAGTGCGTCCAAAAATTCATTAGCGATAACAATAACGGGACCTTCAGGCAAATCTGATAAACACTCATGCCATTCAATAGACAGGTGAATATCTTCAAGCTTTGTCCTTTGCAGGTCGCGAAGGTAAGGATTGCTTTCAACAAGATGAATATGAACGTGATCCAAAAATTCAGGCACATGTTTAAGCGCTCTCAGAGCATCTTGCATAAGTGTGCCTTTGCCCGGACCAAGCTCACACAAAATAATAGGTTTGGGAGAGCCCATATTGTGCCAAACATCACCAGCCCACAGCCCGATCAGTTCCCCAAAAATCTGGCTGATTTCAGGTGCAGTAATAAAATCACCATCACTACCAATAGGTTGCTTGCTGGTATAATAGCCATGCGTCTTATCGGTAAGACTGGCTTGCATGAAATCAGCAACACTTATCGGACCATCAGCTAAAATGCGCTCGATAAGCTTTTGTTCCAAAGGGGACTTTGCATCGGCCATAATGAAAAACTACAATGCATCCGATTTAAATTTACATATCAAGCCTACTGCCATCATCCCCATCTACCACCGTCATCCCCGCGAAAGCGGGGATCTCTTCTCAATTTTCCGGAGATTCCAGCTTTCGCTGGAATGACAAATTGAAAGGACTTTGATTAGAATAAACCACTCTAAACTGGATCAGCTATATTCATATTTTACTGCACAGCAGACGTTACTTTTTGTTTACCCGAACGCCAGATCAAATAACAGCCCACCAAAAACATAGGGATTGAATACACAATGCCAGCAGTAAAGAAATCTGTTGTGAAGGTATGGCCAGGATCTTGCGCCCTGAAAAATTCTGAAAAAATACGTCCACACGCATATCCTATAAAAAACATGCCCGACAGAAAACCAGGATAAAACAATGCTTTACGATAATAGATCAAATATCGCAGAACAAGAAACAATACCAAGCCCTCAAGAACGGCTTCGTAAAGTTGGCTTGGGTGTCGTGGTTCCGGGCCAACATCTGGAAAGATCACGCCCCACGGCACAGTTGTAATCCGGCCATAAACCTCAGCGTTGATGAAATTTGCAATCCGCCCAAAGAAAATTCCGATAGGAACTGCCGCTGCAATCAAATCGCCAATAGTAAAAACGGAAACTTTATTGCGCCAGGAAAAGATGTAAATCATTGAGATGACACCTAGCAGCCCACCATGGAAAGCCATTCCCCCCTCCCAGATTCTCAAGACTTGAAGAGGGTCATAAATAAAGGTGTAAGGCTCATATAATAGAAAGAAACCAATCCGACCGCCAGCAATAACTCCCAAAGCTGTCCATATGAGTAGATCATCCGTTTTGACAGGGGCAATCGGAGGCTGGGAAGGCCAGAGCTTCTGATTAGTCAAAAGATTACGGATATAAAGCCACCCTAATAGTAAACCGGCCATATAGGCCAAGCCATACCATCGGATGGAAAACGGCCCAAGTTGCAGCGCAACAGGGTCAAGATCTGGAAAAGGTATACTGTGAAGTAATATCATATTGACGAAGCATCTATTTTGTTGACAGTGGTGCCATAAATTATGCTGATCTAAAAAGCAATATCATTTAAGTGTTAGCGCAAACCAACCTTGCGGTAAACCTCAATGGTTTGAATCCGCTTCATATCAATTTGAAGTGTCGGCTTTTAACAGAACAAGGGGTAAATCCTATGACTCAAACAAGCAATCGAATTTTTGATGAAATGGCCAAATTGATGACGGATGTGGCAGGTGCAGCTCATGGGATGCGCCAAGAAGTTGAAACCATAATGCGCTCCCAGGCAGAACGTATTTTGCGCGAAATGGATGTGGTCCAGCGTGAAGAATTTGAAGCGATGAAAACTCTTGCTATAAAAGCTCATGAAGAAAATGCTAACCTTGCAAAACGGCTCACTGAATTAGAAGCAAAACTTGAAGGCAAAGAAGAAAATACGCAACTTTAAAACACAAAGACCTTATTTACGACAACAAAGTCAAAATTTTTGGAAAGAGCGAAAGAATAATCACACTAATCAGCAGGATAAAGAAGCCAAAAATAAAAGCCTTTCCAAACAGCGCACTACGGTCTCGAATTTTAGCAACATCTTGTTTTGACAAGGGAACAGCTTCCCAGGAAGGCGCACCTCTAAAAAACGCACCTAATTGAGTTCCAGCATCAACGCACCCCTTGTGCTCAATCGGTTTTCCTGACTTTTGCGATAAACTTGATGAGATTTTTTGTATTGGAATTGGTGCATCAGTATCATTTTCTGTCATATATCCAAGGACATAGCGTTCTCCCTGACGTGTCGTGATACTAGAAACCTGGCTTGGCCCGAGCAAACCACCCAAACGATAAAGCTCGGCGCGCTGTTCAATGCTGGAAATATCATCATAGGGAATATGCTTTTCTATGACTGGTCCTGAAGGCGTTGGTCCTCTCCAGCTTGGAATACAAAATTTAAGACTTTCATTATCCAATTCAAAACGCAGACGCCCCATCATTGAAATTTGCAAAATGATGAAACCCATTGCAAGCATGGCAAAGACAAAAATCGCGGCTAACGCGATTGCATCTGTGGTTTGACCGTGCGTTGCCCGCATCATAATCATCACAGGCATACTGATAAAAAACGGTAAAAACATAACAAACATGATCCAGAAGATGATTTGCCGTGATAAACTGATTCGATAGACTTCTGGATCGGAAGTAGCCCCATTTTGTTTTGATCTATCGTGCTGTTGTGCCGCGCTAACTTGTGTTTCACTCATGCTTTCAATATGTATAATTAAGAGATTATAATTTCTATATTTTAAGTATATACATCCTCTTGGAGATGAAAACATGTTTTTTTCACAAAAAAAATCTCAGATGCCAACGCCTGAGGATGCTCTTCAAGGCCGTGATACACCAATAATTACAGCACAAAATCATTACGTTTTGAATGTGCCCCTCAAAGGCCCATACCCACAAACAAGCGAACAGGTTTTATTTGGCATGGGATGTTTTTGGGGAGCTGAAAAGATGTTCTGGCCCCTCAAAGGCATACACATCACAGCAGTTGGCTATGCTGGCGGTTATACGCCCAATCCAACATACGAGGAAGTTTGCACGGGGAAAACCGGCCATAACGAAGTTGTGCTGATGGTATATGACCCGCAAACCATCTCTTTTGAAATACTGCTTAAAGTCTTTTGGGAAAATCACGACCCAACTCAAGGAATGCGTCAAGGCAACGATGTTGGAACGCAATATCGCTCAGGCATTTACACAAGGACACAAAGTCAAAACAATGCGGCAAATGCCTCGAAAGAAAAATATCAAGACCAACTAGGTGCCAAGAAATATGGTGAGATCACAACAGAGATCATCGAAATGCCAGAGTTTTATTTTGCACAAGAAGATCATCAGCAATATTTGGCTAAAAATCCAAGTGGATATTGTGGGTTAGGCGGTACCGGCGTAAGTTGCCAGATAACATCTTAAAACTATAATGAATACAATTTAGAATGATTTATTTTTATCAAGATACTCTCAGATCGTCATTCCAGCGAAAGCTGGAATCTCATGGTATAGTCATTTACAATAAAAAAATTGAACACTTTAAGTAAATGACTAAAGGCTGCGACTGCAGCCCGCAGCTTAGCTGCGTAAGCCCCCGCGGCGTTTGAGCGTCTAATAATTTTTGTCTAAAAATTATTGGAAAACACTATAGTTTCAGTGAGATCTCCGCTTTCACGGGGATGACAGCTGTTGATTTTATATGGAAATAAAGTAAGACCATTTAAAATCGCACGCATTACAATATAAAAAACGGACACAAAGAATGGCAAAAGAAACTCTCGGAAAGAGCGCCCTCCATTACCATCGTTTTCCCACTCCGGGCAAACTCGCAATCGTGGCCACCAAGCCATTAGCAAACCAGCGGGATTTAACACTCGCTTATAGCCCAGGTGTTGCTGAAGCATGTAATGAAATTGTTCGCAATCCAGAAGAAGCGGCCAGCCTGACCTCGCGGGCCAATTTGGTCGCAGTGGTTACAAATGGCTCTGCGGTTTTAGGTCTTGGCAACATTGGCCCTTTGGCATCCAAGCCTGTGATGGAGGGAAAAGCTGTTCTTTTTAAAAAATTTGCCGGCATTGATGTGTTTGATATTGAAATTAATGAAACAGATCCTCATAAGCTTGCTGATATTATTGCCTCGCTTGAACCGTCATTTGGCGCCATTAATCTAGAAGATATTAAAGCCCCAGACTGCTTTATTGTTGAAAAAAAACTAAAACAGCGCATGGGGATCCCTGTCTTTCATGATGATCAGCATGGCACCGCTATTGTCGTGGCAGCTGCTGTAACAAACGCTCTAAAGCTTGCGAGTAAAACCTTTGAGGAGATCAAAATTGTCTCAACCGGTGGAGGCGCAGCCGGGATCGCTTGTCTTAATCTTTTGCTCAAACTTGGTGTAAAACGTGAAAACGTGTTTTTGGTTGATCATGTTGGCGTCGTATATGATGGCCGCGAGCAAGATATGACAGAGCAAAAACAACAATACGCGCAAAAAACAAAAGCGCGCACCCTGCCAGATGTTATGGAAGGCGCAGATTTGTTTTTAGGTTTGTCCGCAGGAGGAATTTTAACTGGTGACATGGTCAAAAAAATGTCGGCTACGCCAATCATTCTCGCCCTTGCCAATCCAGACCCTGAAATTTCACCCGAAGATGCTAAAGCAGCAAGAGAGGATTGCATTATAGCAACCGGTAGGTCAGATTATCCCAATCAGGTCAACAACGTGTTGTGCTTTCCATATATTTTTCGTGGTGCTCTTGATGTGGGCGCGAGCGATATCAATGATGCAATGGTTCTTGCATGTGTCAAGGCCATAGCAGACTTAGCAAGAGCAGGCAGTTCAGATGTCGCAGCCAGGGCTTACGGCGGGCAAAAACTAACATTTGGCAAAGAGTACCTTATACCCAAACCTTTTGATCCCCGTTTGGTTGCTGACATCACCTTCGCCGTTGCCAGAGCTGCGATGGATTCAGGGATTGCAACCAGGCCCATTGCAGACTTAGAAAGTTATAAGCAAGATCTGTATCGTTTTGTCTATCGTTCTGGCTTGGTGATGCGCCCAGTTTTTGATTTCGCTAGAGAGCAGCAACGCCGTGTTGTTTTTGCAGAAGGAGAAGATGAGCGTGTGCTTTATGCTGTTCGCGCAGCAATTGATGAGCGCTTGGCAGAGCCGATTTTAATTGGCCGCCCAGGCGTTGTGCAAAAACGTCTTGATCAATTGGGACTGAGATTAAAAGCCGGAGATGATTTTGAAATCGTAAATCCGGAAAGTGATGAACGGTATTATGACTACTGGAACTACTATGTTGAAAAGGCTGGCCGCAGAGGTGTCACGCCTGAAATTGCCAAAACCATAGCAAGAACCAACAACACAGTTATTGCAGCTATTATGGTAGATCGCGGCGAAGCAGATGCCTTATTATGTGGCACAATGGGCAGCTATCCAGATCATCTTAATCACTTACTCGATATCATTGGCCTGCAACCCCACGAAGCCAGCCCATCAACGCTCTCTATCGCCATTCATCGCAAAGGTCCACTATTCTTGACCGATTGCTACATTGCCTCAGACCCAAGCCCGCAAAATATTGTAGAACAAACCCTGCTCGCCGTACAAGAGATGTCCTATTTCGGTATAGAGCCTCGTGTGGCATTGGTTTCTCACTCCTCTTTTGGCAGCCGAAAAAGCAAATCAGCGCAAAAAATGCGTGATGCATTACAGCTGTTAAAACAGCGCGCTCCTGATTTGAATGTAGATGGTGAAATGCAGGTTCATGCCGCTTTAAGCCAAGAAACGCGCAAGACATTTCTCCCGAATGGTGATCTTGAAGGCGATGCGAATTTACTTGTGTTTCCAAATTTAGATGCAGCAAACATTGCCCTGAATTTAATGCGCACATTGGGAGATGCGCAACTTGTTGGTCCACTGCTGCTTGGTCTAAACAAACAAGCTCATATTCTTAGCCCATCAGCAACAGCCAGGGGACTGGTAAATATGTGTGCTGTTGCTGCGGCGGCCTGTAACACAACATTGCTCGACAGATATAAAAATGTTGCGAAACTCTAGAACCACATATCGTATCTAAATAAGGAAAATAAAACATGCGGCTTGGTGGGCGTATACAAGCAGCCATAGAGGTGTTGGAGACAATTGAAAACCATCACCAACCAGCAAGCATTGCCCTCGCAGATTGGGGGCGTTCGCATCGCTTTGCTGGCTCGGCTGACCGGGCAGCCATTGGCAATCTGGTATATGATGTTTTGCGCAATCGCTCATCTATTGCCTGGCGCATGGGAAATGAGACAGCACGCGCACTGGCATTAGGAACCGTAAAATATATTTGGGATGAAAGCCTGGAAGATTTAAAGCAGCTTTTTGCAGAAGATAAATTTGCGCCAGATCAGCTTTCCGAAGTGGAGGAACAAGCACTACAACAAGATGATTTAAGTGATGCTCCAGGCTGGATCAAAGCAAACATTCCTGAGTGGTTAGAAGAAGCCTTCCAAGCCAATTTTGATGAGGCCTACATTGAAGAAGGCCTTGCTTTAAGTACAAGGCCTCCAACAGATTTGCGCATCAATACTTTAAAAGCTAATGCCGCAAAAGTTACAAAAGTCCTTGCACGTTTTAAACCTCAGCAAGCTCCATTAACCCAAAACGGAGTCCGTTTGCCTGCATCAGAAAAACAAGCGCGCGGCGCAAACGTTTTGCCAGAAGCAGCTTATCAAAAAGGCTGGTTTGAAGTGCAAGATGCTGGCAGTCAAATCGTCTCAGAGCTTGTGTTTCCACAAAAAGGTGAGCAAATTCTTGACTTTTGCGCTGGTGGCGGTGGCAAAACATTGGCCCTAAGTGCGCTGATGGAGAACACAGGGCAAATCCACGCTTATGATGCCAATCGCGAGCGATTGGCCCCAATTTACGATCGGCTCAAACGGTCAGGCGCGAGAAATGTTCAGGTCTACGCTCCGCAAGAGAGCACACTGGAAACACTCACAGGTAAGATGGACCGTGTGGTTGTCGATGCCCCGTGCAGCGGCTCTGGTGTCTGGCGTAGGAGGCCCGATGCCAAATGGCGCTTAAGTGAAAAAGCATTGAGCGAACGTCAACAAGAACAAGCTGATATTTTGCGCGCAGCTGCACAATTCGTAAAACCTGGCGGCTATTTGTGCTATATCACGTGCTCTTTATTGGTAGAAGAAAATGAAAATCAAGTTTATGCGTTTTTAGAACAAACTGACACATTTGAGTTGCTAAGCGCCTCAGAAGTTTGGCAAGACTTATATGGAGACGCCGCGCTACAACCTTGGTCCTCAGATGAGTGCAGCATCACACTAACCCCAGCCACAACACAAACAGATGGTTTTTTCTTTGCGGTCATGGGCCGTACGAGCTAAAACACAGAATAATTATGTATAGATTTATACCAAATAACATTATGAAGTACTCATAATGTTATTTGGCAACCGCGACCGCGCGCCGCGCCTTTGGCGCGTTAGCCTTAGTGGCGCTTGAACGTAGAAAAAAACAGGCCCAGTATGCAAATAAGTATGCAAAATTGCACATGAGTCTCAGTCAATGCTATTGGGTATTAATGTGCAGAACCTCGATAACGTTACCTAATACTTTCAACCATCATTCCCACTATTAGGTGGTGAATTTAGAGGTAAGGTTTTATAGTCACCCCATGGAAAACACCCTCAATCTCCCCTCTCCCTGCATTATGGGCATTGTCAACGTAACCCCAGACAGTTTTTCTGATGGAGGCGAACACTTTCATACCGGGCAAGCCATAAACCAAGGTTTACAATTACAACAAGAAGGCGCGGACATATTAGATATTGGGGGCGAATCCACCCGCCCAGGCTCGAACCCGGTGTCATTAAAAGATGAACTAAGCCGGGTTATCCCTGTCATTGAGGGACTAAGAGCAAAAACTTCAATCCCGATTTCTATTGACACCCGCAAGGCAGATGTCATGAAAGCAGCTATTCAAGCTGGAACAAACCTCATTAACGATGTTTCAGCACTAACATATGACCCTCAATCCTTAAATATAGCTGCCAAACTACAAGTCCCCGTAATCCTGATGCACGCCCAAGGGGACCCCAAAACCATGCAAGACAACCCGACCTATAAAAATGTAATCGCAGAAGTCTATAGCTTCCTGAAAGATCGCATTAAAGCTTGTACAAATGCTGGTATAGCAAAAGAAAAACTGATCATTGACCTAGGCATTGGCTTTGGCAAAAGCCTGGAGCACAACCTGGCTTTGCTGAAGAACCTAAACCACTTTCAAACCTTAGATGTTCCCATCCTGGTTGGCGTCTCACGCAAACGCTTTATTCAAGACCTCACTGGTGAAACGGATCCGAAAAAGCGTCTACCTGGCTCTCTTGCTGCCAACCTCGCCAGCATCCAGCAAGGCGCACAGATCTTAAGGGTCCATGACGTAGCTGAAATGCGCCAAGCTTTAACCATATGGCAGGCACTTTAGTAATCCATCGTTAACACTTCGACATGATTTGTGAATAAAAAGGATCTTGCCTGAAAATCTCGGTGAGATAATATTCTAGAGAATAACAAAGACTACAGCGCGTCCGATTTAAAATGATCTTATTTTATTCACATATGATAACAACCAACGTCATCCCAGCGAAAGCTGGGATCTCTTCGCAATTTTTGTGAGATTCCTCACTTATCGCTGGAATGACGAACTGAAAGTATCTTCAAAAAATAGACCATTTTAAACAGGATCAGCTATAAAAGACACACGATACTCATGATCTGTCCAGCACAAACATTTTAGGAAAACCTCATGTCACGCAAATATTTCGGCACAGATGGCATCCGCGGCTTGGCAAATTCAGGTGCTATGACCTCAGAAATCGCCTTAAAAGTGGGCATGGCGGCAGGATACCTTTTCAAAAACGGTGCCCACCGCCACCGCGTTGTAATTGGCAAAGACACCCGTCTTTCAGGCTATATGATTGAATCCGCACTCGTCTCAGGCTTTACCGCCGTCGGTATGGATGTCTTTCAACTTGGCCCGATGCCAACCCCTGCCGTTGCGATGCTGACCCGCTCGATGCGCGCTGATTTAGGCGTTATGATTTCCGCCTCCCACAATGCATACTATGACAATGGCATTAAACTCTTTGGCCCAGATGGGTACAAACTCTCCGATGATATCGAGAAAAAAATTGAAAAGCTCATCGATAGCGATTTCAGTAAGCTCCTAGCAGAACCGGAAAAAATTGGCCGCGCCAAACGTATTGAAAGCACTGACGCCCGTTACGTTGAATTTGCCAAACGCACATTGCCCAAAAATTTACGCTTCGAAAACATTCGCATTGTTATAGATTGCGCCAATGGAGCCGCCTACAAAGTTGCGCCCCTTGTGCTTTGGGAACTTGGGGCAGAAGTCATCTCCGTTGGTGTCGAACCCAATGGCTTTAACATCAACAAAGATTGTGGCTCCACGTCTCCAGAACAACTCTGCGAAAAAGTCCGCGAACTGCGCGCAGATATCGGCATCACACTTGATGGCGATGCAGATCGTGTTTTGATCACAGACGAAAAAGGCAATCTCATCGATGGCGATCAAATTATGGCTGTGGTCGCACACTCCTGGCAACAGCGCGGACGCTTAGCCGCAGATGGTATTGTCGCAACAATCATGTCAAATCTAGGGTTAGAGCGCTATCTTGAAAGCCTTGGGTTAACCTTAGCCCGCACACCCGTTGGCGATCGCTATGTGGTCGAGCACATGCGCAAACATGGCTACAATGTCGGCGGCGAGCAATCCGGCCACATGATCCTCTCAGATTTCACCACCACAGGCGATGGTCTTGTCACCGCATTACAATTGCTTGCAGTAGTCATTTCAAGTGGCAAACCAGTGAGTGAGGTCTGTAACCGTTTTGAACCGCTGCCACAAATATTAAAAAATGCAAAATACGCATCAAAACGCCCCCTTGAGAACAAAGATGTTCGCAAAGTAATCGACGAAGCTCAGCAAAAGCTTGGCAATTCAGGGCGTTTGGTGATCCGCCCCTCAGGTACAGAACCTGTTATTCGCGTCATGGCGGAAGGCGATGACGAAAAACTAATTTCAACTTTGGTTGGAGATATCATCACGGTCATTGAAAAAAATGCAGCGTAATATGAGCGCAGAAAAGCAAGACATTACAAAGACTTCATGGATTAGAATGATAATATAAATGAACTGATGTCTTCCAAAAACGAACACGAAAAAATGCAAAACACTTTTACAAGTGTTCTAATCTTGTATAAAAAAGTCCACTTTTTAATCCTCTCTTAATATAAAGAGGATTATATCCGTCACAACAACAACATAAGCCATGCAGAACGTCTGCCAACGCAGTCTGACTTGGCGATGTTCGCGTTCGAATTGTCAGATCGTCAGTACTCACCACCTGACCCACCTGATGTATCTGGCTCGGCGGGCCAACGTGCCCGCCGCTTTTATCAAATAAAATTATCCGGTACCCTAACAGAAAACAATTAATTTTTCTCTTCTGAAAACAGCATGTGTATAGATCACAAATGTAACCCAACCTCAGTAGGATAAAGAAAATTCCATTTAAATAACCAAAACCCTCCGCTGTCATCTCAGCGAAAGCTGGGATCTCGCTGCGCTTTAGCCTATGCCGGAATAACGCTATGAGACGTTATATGCCTAAGGCTTGAGATCTATAAATAGCATCCATTTCATTAGACAACACTGCATCCTTGACTTCTAACATCCTCCTTGATACCAATCTCAAGTTTGGTGCCTTAAGTACATAAGGCTTAAAAGGGAACTCGGTGTGGCGTATCCATCAGGAGCCAATTCCGAGGCTGTCCCCGCAACTGTAAGCGTGAGGTATCGCTCGAAAAGCCACTGGATTTATCTGGGAAGGCGAGCGTACAACCAATGACCGCAAGCCAGAAGACCTGCCAATCAAGAAATATATTGATAGACAATTTACTAAACAATGCACAGGGACGGGTGATCCCAAAGGAGCAATTATGTTACACACACGGCTGTGCCAACACCACTGGCGCAATTACGACCTGACCACATCCTCCACATCCCATTTGCTGTTTCAATCCATGATTGTCAGCGCTGTTCTTTGGGGTTTGATCCTGTTGATTTTGGATACCTAGAGCGATTCAACCTGAATTGAATTCAATTCAGGTTGTAAAATTGCTCGCTCATAAAAACTTAGAGCATGCCAAATGAGTTCATCCAAACACAGCATACTCTAAAATCCATTTACGTTCATATAGGTTTACATACCAATCCATCATCAGGATAATTATTAAAGTGTCGTGTTCAAACAAATTTATATCCCTATCAACAAGCGGGCTTGATATTGGTTATAACAACCAGCCAGCGTTGATACGCAATTTGAGTTTTTATCTCACACATGGGGATATTGTTGCTGTTATCGGCCATAATGGTTCGGGCAAATCAACATTTGTTAAAACCATACTAGGCATCCACTCTGCCATAAAAGGCCATCTTATGTGGGCCAACCACCGCCCCCACAATATCGCCTATCTTGGCCAGCTTACCGAATTTGATAGAAACTTCCCAATACAAGTCAAAGATCTTGTGGCTATGGGGGCATGGAAGAGTCTTGGGTTTTTCGGCACCATAGATGAAAAGCAACAACGCTTAATCAAAAATGCTCTAGAACAAACAGGCATTTCAGATATTGCTAAAAAGCCTATTTATGAACTCTCATCAGGTCAACTTCAGCGCACCTTATTTGCCCGCACCATAGTCCAAAATGCTGAACTCATTTTGCTAGATGAGCCCTTAACCGCAATCGATCAAACCACCCAAACTCATTTATTAGACCTGATAGACACCTGGGCAATTGAAAAGCGAATGGTCATTTTGGTCATGCATGATGTCTCCGCAGCGCTGCACCATTGCACCAAAGCTTTGTTATTAGGCGCAGGAAAAGCATGTTTTGGCACTCCAAGAGAAATACTCACCCCTCAAAACCTCATTGCGCATGGTTATATGTCCGAGAGCCAATCGAACTGGATCAAGCAAATGTATCAAACATCACCAACAGTAGAGGAGGTGTTATAATGCTTGAGTTCTGGGACTACGCCTTTATGAAACGCGCCCTTGTCGCCACCACAATCCTATCATTCTCTTTTTCCCCTGTTGGCGCATTTTTGGTACTCCGCCGCCTCTCACTCGCAGGAGAAGCCATGTCACACGCTGTAGTTCCAGGGATTGTCATTGCCTTTGTAATAGCCGGTCTCTCCGTAACATCCATGCTGATTGGCGGACTAATTGCCGGCTTAAGTGTCGTGCTATTTTCAAGTTTTCTCGCCAAAGTGACCATCATCCGCAAAGATGCTGGACTGGCCTCTTTATATCTAATCGCACTTGCCTTAGGCATTTTTATCCTGTCTCTGGCAGGCTCGGCCGTCCCCCTCAAAAGCTTCTTATTTGGCTCCATTCTAGGAATTGATAACGGCACCATGATTTTGATAGGTGCGACGACCACAATTACCCTTATGAGTTTTGCCTTCCTGCTAAGGCCTCTCATCCTTAGCACCATTGACCCAGTGTATTATGAAAGCCAAGTGCGCTGGTCAAATTGGGTTGATTATTGGTTTATGTTCCTCGTAATTCTCAACCTTCTCGCCGCTTTCAAAGCACTTGGCACATTAATGGCAGTAGGCCTAATGATACTCCCTGCCACTGCAGCACGTTACTGGGTCATAACCATAACAGGATATCTCCTTACAACTCTTGTGATATCAGTGCTCAGCTCTTGGATTGGCCTAATCATATCCTTCTACGCTCCGGCAGTCCCTTCAGGACCAGCAATAGTACTCGTCGCAGGAGGATTCTTTTTGTTCAGCGTATGTTTTGGCCCACAAGGATTAAAACTTCAAAAACTACAAAAAAAGGAAACTTAAAAAATGAACGACCTAAAACATATCATACTCGCACTTTGCCTAACCATGACAATCACCATATCTCCTCATGTGATGCAAAAAGCCAATGCAACAGACAAAACTCAAAAAATCAAAGTCGTTGCTAGCTTTTCAATCCTTGCAGATATGGTCCGTCAAGTTACCGGAGATTTAGCGCAAATAACAAGCATTGTAGGCCCGGACGCAGATGCCCATGTCTACACTCCAAGTGTTGAAGACGCCCTTGCCGTCACCAAAGCAGATATCATTTTTGTCAATGGCCTTGGCTTTGAAACTTGGTCAAAGACACTTATTGAATCATCAAAAACCAAAGCCAAGGTTGTTGTCGCCACCAAGAATATCGAACCTCTGAAAGTCGAGGGCGAAACCGACCCACACGCTTGGAATGCCTTACCAAACGGCATAATCTATATCACAAATATTCGTGATACCATGGTAGAAGCAGATCCTAAAAATGCAAAACAATATCAAAGCAACGCCCAAAGCTACATTGCCAAACTCAAAGCTCTGCATGATAAAACCTTAAAAACATTTTCCAAACTGCCCAAAGACAATCGCACAGTGGTCACCGCCCATGATGCCTTTGGCTATCTTGCAAAATCTTATAACTTGGAGTTTCTGGCCCCAATTGGCATTGATACTGAAGCAGAACCATCAGCTCAACAATTGGCTAAATTAATTGACCAAATCAAAGCGCAAAAAGTAACAGCTCTTTTTGTCGAGAACATCAACAGCCCTGCTTTGGTCGAACAAATTGCCAAGGAAACCGGCTTAAAAATTGGCGGACGTATCTATTCAGACGCTTTATCAGAACGGGGTGGACCTGCAACCAGTTACTTGGCTATGTTTGAGCATAACACTCAAGCCCTTGTTTTGGCTTTAACTGGAACGCAATAGAAAACCCTGTTGCC
The DNA here is from genome assembly GCA_039033475.1 of Pseudomonadota bacterium. GTDB lineage: Bacteria > Pseudomonadota > Alphaproteobacteria > Rhizobiales > CBDHHC01 > JBCCCO01. Next base: position 38,332 of record JBCCCO010000007.1, read on the forward strand.
AATTTGGAAAGGGAATCCATGACAGAACTTCGCAAAGGATGGACCACCGGATGTTGTGCCGCACTGGCAGCTAAGGCAGCCACCCATGCGCTTATTCATGGCACCTTTCCAGATCAAATCTCATTACGCTTGCCTGGTGGGGAGCATCCCTGCTTCCCACCTATAAAAACCAAAAGTGGAACAGGATGGGCCGAATGCGGCATCATCAAAGATGCAGGAGATGATCCAGACGTCACCCACGGAGCAACAATTATATCCCATGTGAAACATGGCAAACCTCAGCAAGGCATCCAATTTCAAGGGGGCAAAGGCGTTGGCAAAATCACAAAACCAGGCCTCCCCCTTGCCATTGGAGAACCAGCTATCAACCCGGTTCCTCGTCTCATGATTGAAGAAGCCGTGTGTGAAATCACCAATCAATCCGGACACACCCCAGATTTAACCATCACAATTTCAGTCCTAAATGGCGAACTTTTGGCAAAACGCACCTGGAACCCACGCCTTGGCATTGTTGGCGGCATCTCCATCCTTGGCACAACAGGCATCGTGCGTCCCTTTTCATGCGCCGCATGGATCGCCTCCATCCACCGTGGCATAGATGTAGCCAATGCCGAAAAGCTAGAGCATATCATTGCTGCCACCGGGTCACGCTCAGAACTGGCCGCAAGAAACCGCCATAACTTACCCGAAACCAGTTGCATTGATATGGGAGATTTTGTCGGCGGCACACTAAAATATTTACGCCGCCACCCCATCCCCAAACTCACATTGGCAGGAGGCATCGCAAAATTTACCAAACTTGCTCTTGGTGCAAACGACCTCCACTCCAAACGCTCTCAAGTCGATTTTACCAGCTTACAAGACTGGCTCGGCCAACATGGCATTAAAGCAAACATCGTCAAAGCAAATACCGTTCTCGAAGTTTATGAAACAATCGGCCCAGCATATGCAAAATGCATTGCAACGGAGGCAAAAAAAGCAGCATGTAAAATGCTAGGCACCAAGGTTGTCAATATTGAACTCCTCGTTGTTGACCGCTCAGGCAATATTCTTGCCATTGAGGAGTTTGACCAATGACAAAAACCTTGATACTTGGTGGCACAGGCCAAGCCCATGAGCTTTGCGTAGCACTACACCAAACAACCACTATTTCCTTTATTCACTCACGGGCAGGCGTTTTAAACAGCCCACCTCTGCCATATCCCTATCGTGAGGGCGGTTTTGGTGGCATAGAAGGTCTACAAAACTATATCAAACAAGAAGAGATATCTCATATTGTAGTTGCCACCCACCCCTTCGCAGAACAAATCGCAGCCCATGCAAAACAAGCTGCACAACAATTGCAAATCCCGCTGTTACGCTTGGAGCGAGACATGTGGGAACAGCCAAAAGGTGCAAACTGGCATCAGTTCTCAACATATGAAACTCTGATAGCAGCTCTTCCCCAAAGCACCAGAACATTTTTGACCATCGGCAGCAAAGACCTCAACCGTTTTACCAAGCGCACAGACCTGTGGTTCCTCTGGCGAGTTATCGAACCATCACCCATAAAACTGCACGGCCAAGAGATCATCGCGCGCCCGCCCTTCTCGCTTGAAAATGAAATCAACCTTATCACCACCCATAATATTGACCAGATTGTCACAAAAGAATCAGGGGGAGAGCATACCTTTGCGAAACTTCAAGCAGCAGCAAAGTTAAAAAAACCGGTCTTTATGCTATCACGGCCAAATTTAAATTTTACAACAACAGCAAACACCATAACGAAAGCCATAGAATGGTTGGAGGAAACATAAACCATGAACACAACAACACTCTTTGTGTGCTCGACATGCCGCTATTCCACAGAGGAAAAAACGAAAGATGACAAAACCGGCGGCGAACTTTTTGCTGAACAGGTAGAAAGCATTGCAGCAGATAGACCCGAACTCACCATCAAACGCCATGCCTGCCTAATGGCTTGCAAAAAACACTGTAGCGCCGCAATCACAAGCGAAGGCAAAATGACTTATGTCCTAGGCGAATTTGAACCAAATGAGACAGATGCCAACGCTCTGATCGAATACGCAGTAAAACACCACCACTCAGAAAGCGGGGTTGTACAATTTAAGGAATGGCCTGAAGGCGTAAAGGGACACTTTATCTCCCGCGTTCCGCCCCTACAATCAAATACCAATACGCAATAAGAAAACCACAAGGAAAACACCATGCATCATAAAATTCCAGCCACGATCATCACAGGTTTTCTCGGATCAGGCAAAACCACAATGGTCCGCCATGTTTTGCAAAACGCCGCAGGAAAACGCATCGCATTAATCATCAATGAATTTGGCGACATCGGCGTTGATGGTGGCCTCCTCAAAGGATGCGGCATTTCAGGCTGTTCTGACGACAACATGATAGAACTATCAAATGGCTGCATTTGCTGCACTGTTGCAGATGACTTCATCCCCTCAATGACCTCCCTTATTGAGCGGGATACACCACCTGAACATATTCTCATTGAAACTTCAGGCCTTGCTCTCCCACAACCCTTAATTCGGGCGTTTAACTGGCCAGAAATCCGCAATAGAGTAACAATTGATGGTATCATAGCCCTTGTTGATGCAGCCGCTTTATCTGAGGGGCATTTTGCAAATAATGAAGAGCACGTTAAATCCCAGCAACAAAACGATGACAGCCTAGACCATGCAACCCCCTTAAGTGAGTTATTTGAAGATCAACTCACCAGTGCAGATATTGTCGTCCTCAATAAAATTGATCTGGTCTCAAAACAAAATTTACAAGACATTACAAACACCATTACCAAACAGACCCGGCAAGGCGTACAAATCATCAAAGCCTCTCACGGGGCATTACCTCTAGAAGCCCTGTTAGGCCTTGAAAAACAAGCGGAAACAGATATCAAAGCGCGTCATGAAATCAATCACCATCACCATCATGAACATGAAAACATACACGACGAACACGACCATCATCATGATCACCATAGCCATGATAATCACGGCCATGACGCCTTTGAAAGCTTTCAAATTTCCTTTGGCACCATATCTCACTTAGATGACTTCATAACCAAATTAGAGCATACAATTCAAACATTTGATATTTTGCGCTTGAAAGGCTTTGCCTCTGTCGCAAACAAACCCATGCGCCTCGTCATCCAAGCAGTAGGGCCGCGCATAGAACACTATTTTGATCGCCCCAAAGAAACATCGGAGCAAGACAAAACAGAACTTACAGTCATCGGGTTTGCTGGCTTAGATCATCAAGCCATAGAAAAAGCATTATTAAGCTCAGTTATGGATCAGAAAATTGCGTCTTAATCACCAAAACTCTCTACCGTCATCCCAGCGAAAGCTGGGATCTCTGGAACAATTAATATAATGCACCTTCTCAACATACAAAGCGGATCATTATCTGAGGAAAGTGAACCAGTTGACTTTGGGCAAGACCCGGCAGATATCATCATAATCTCCGCCGCTGATACAGAACTGGCTGGTCTGTCAGAAGCCTACAGCAAAAGTGCAAAAGAGCTTGGCATCACCTTACGCCTTGCCAATCTAATGCACTTTTCACACCCCTTTAGCGTTGATCATTATCTGGAACAAACCGTAACAAAATCACGCCTTGTGATTGCACGTATATTAGGAGGCGAGGCCTATTGGCAATACAGCTTAGAACAGTTTTCAAAACACCTGCAAAACAACCATATTCCTTTCATCACCCTACCAGGAGATGATAAGCAGGACCAAACCTTACAATCCTATTCCTCAGTATCAGAACAGGACTATAATGCACTGTGGAGCTATTTCACCGAGGGCGGCTTAGAAAATTTTCAAAACCTTTTGCACTATGCCAAAACCCTTGTAGAGCACCCCACAACAAAAAATAATCTAAAACCTCCCCCAGCCAAACCATTACTTAAAGCAGGCCTTTATGCTCCAAAAACCGGCATGTGTGATCTCATATCCCTGCAACAACAAAACTGGACAAAAGGTCAAACAACAGCAGCCATCGTCTTCTACCGCGCCCTTGTTCAAGGCGGCGGACTTGATCCGGTAAATCAGATATGCCAATCTCTACAAAACAAAAACATCAATCCATTACCAATCTTTGTCACCTCTCTCAAAGATGAAGTGTCCGCAGCAACCTTAGAAAAAATCTTTCAAGATGCCCCGCCAGATATTGTCTTAAACGCCACAAGCTTTGCTCTCTCCAAACCACAAACTCAGATAAAGGAATATCAGCACACTATTCTTGACAGACCGGGTGTCCCGGTTCTTCAGGTCACATTTTCAGGATCGCAACTGAAAGACTGGACAGATAATCTCAACGGCCTAAGCGCAAGAGACATCGCTATGAATGTCGCATTGCCAGAATGTGATGGCCGCATTTTCACCCGAGCAGTTAGCTTTAAAGATAAAGCTTATTACGACACAACCTGCCAATGCCCCATAACCACTTATAAGGCAGAACCAGACCGGATTGAATTCGTCACCCAACTTGCTAAAAACTGGATCACTTTGAGCCAAACACCCGCAGCCCAACGGCGCATCGCTATCATACTGGCCAATTACCCCAACAAAGATGGACGCCTAGCCAACGGCGTAGGGCTAGACACCCCAGCCTCCGTTCTCAACGTATTCGAAAACTTAAAAAAAGCAGGCTATGATATTGAAAATATCCCCAAAGACACCAAACAGCTTATGGCACATATTCAAGCAGCCCCGACGAATTGGCTCACAGACAGGTATCAAAGGCAAGGCGGAGAAAACATAGCATTAAGTGATTATCTCACCGTTTATCAAAACTTACCCAAAGATACCCAAGAGCAAATGGAAAACCGTTGGGGCCTGCCACAAGACGACCCCTTTTTCAATGGCACCCACTTTGTGCTATCGCTTCTGCGTTTTGGCAATTGCGTCCTTGGCATTCAGCCCGCCAGAGGATACAATATTGACCCCAAAGCCACATATCACGATCCAGATCTCATCCCACCACACAATTATCTGGCATTTTATATTTGGCTCAACAATGTCTTCGGTTGCCATGCCGTTATCCATATGGGCAAACATGGCAATCTGGAATGGCTCCCGGGAAAATCCATCGCGCTTTCAAAACGCTGCTTTCCAGAAATTGCCTTAGGCCCGATGCCTCATATCTACCCCTTTATCGTCAATGATCCAGGAGAAGGCACACAAGCCAAACGTAGAGCCCAAGCAGTTATTATCGATCATCTTACGCCGCCGTTAACGCGCGCAGAAACCTACGGCCCCTTAAAAGACCTCGAAGCCCTGGTTGATGAATATTATCAAGCTGCAACAACAGATCAAAAACGCTTGAAACTGCTCACCGAACAAATCTTAACTCTCACCAGTGCGGAGCGCTTGGATCAAGATATTGGCATAAGCGCAGAAGCCGATCTACAAACCCGGCTTGATAAAATTGATACATTTTTATGTGAAATCAAAGAAAGTCAAATTCGCGATGGCCTGCATGTGTTCGGCCAGACTCCAGATAAGGATTTAACAACTCCCCTCGTTAGTGCCTTGGCAAGGTTACCGCGCAATGGCGGCGTAGAAAAACACGACCAATCGCTCATCCGCACTCTGGCACAAGATCTCAACCTCGCTCATAACGGCTTTGATCCCCTTGATTGCGATCTCGCAAAGCCATGGCACGGCTCAAAACCAGGCATCTTAAAAGCTATGTCTCCAGACCTATGGCGCACAAACGGAGATACTGTTGAGCGGCTCGAACTGCTTGCCTTGCAACTTATCAAAGACGAAACACCTCTGAATGATTGGTCAACAACACAGCATGTCATGGATGATATCAAAAAAAATATCTCCCCTGCGGTTGAAAAATCGGGCACTGCCGAAATAACCGGCCTGCTCACAGCACTGGAAGGAAAGTTTGTACCCCCTGGCCCCTCTGGCGCACCAACACGCGGACGGTTAGATGTACTGCCAACAGGGCGCAATTTTTTCTCGCTTGATTCACGCACTTTGCCAACACCAACCGCCTATACTTTGGGCAAAAAATCCGCCGAGTTGCTGGTAGAGCGCCACCTCCAAGACGAAGGCGATTGGCTTAAAACCGCAACGCTATCCATGTGGGGCACCTCGAACATGCGAACCGGCGGCGATGACATTGCACAAGCCATGGCGTTAATGGGCGTAAAACCCACCTGGGATTTTCAGTCCTACCGCGTCACAGGTTATGAGATTATACCATTAGGCGTTCTCAACCGTCCCCGCGTCGATGTCACGATCCGTATTTCAGGCCTTTTCCGGGATGCATTCCCAGCGCAAATTGATCTGTTAGACAAAGCCGCTAGAGCCATCATGACATGTGAAGAACCAGAAGAGATGAACCCAGCGGCTGCAAGATACAAAACTGAAAAACAACACTATGGCGAGCGGGCCGGAGCCCGCATATTCGGCTCAAAACCGGGCGCTTATGGAGCCGGCTTACAAACTCTGATAGATGAAAAAATCTGGAACAATACAACTGATTTTGCTGAAAGCTATCTCGCATGGGGCAGTTATACTTACGGCCAGAAAACCTTTGGCACCCCCGCCCGCGATTTGTTTGAAACACGCCTAAAACAAAGCAATGCCGTTATCCACAATCAAGACAACAGAGAACACGATATTTTAGATTCTGACGACTATTACCAATTTGAAGGCGGGCTATCTGCCACCATAGAACATCTGCAAGGAACAGCGCCCAAAATTTATCACAACGACCATTCCAGACCAGAATGTCCAGTCATTCATACACTAGATGAAGAGATCAGCCGTGTCATGCGCGCCCGCGTTGCCAATCCCAAATGGATCAACGGCGTTATGCGCCATGGCTACAAAGGTGCCTTTGAAATCGCTGCAACAGTTGATTATTTATTCGCATTTGCCGCAACCACCAAAGCGGTTAAAAACCATCATTTTGACATAGTCTATCAAGAATTCATAGAAAACGAAGACCGTGCAACCTTCATCAAAGACCACAACCCAGCAGCCTTTGCTGATATCAAGGCACGGTTATCAGAAGCTATTGAGCGTGGTTTATGGCAACCTCACTCCAACAGAGCCTCATTTATCGTACAAGAACCAAACCCAAAAGGATGAAACAATGACGCAAGACAACGACCTGGAGCGCCATGCCCAAAAGATGGCAAAGAAAAAAGTCGCCAGAGATAAAATCATGGCAACCAAAACAGAACAAAAAGGCTTGATTATTATCAACACTGGCAAAGGCAAAGGCAAATCCTCGGCAGCCTTTGGCATGATTTTTCGCCACATTGCCCATGGCCGAAAATGTGCTGTTGTGCAATTTATTAAAGGCGCCATGGTATCAGGTGAAAAAGAAATATTGACCGAAAAGTTTTCAGATATCTGTGAGTTTTATGCCATGGGTGAAGGTTTCACCTGGGAAACACAAGACAAAGCCAGAGATATAGAAATGGCCACCAAAGCGTGGGAAAAAGCAAAACAGCTTATCCGCGATGAAAGCAACAAGATGGTGCTCCTCGATGAAATTAATATCGCGTTGCGCTATGATTATATCCCCCTTCAAGAGGTGTTGGATTTTCTCCAGACAGAAAAACCGGCCATGACCCATGTTGTCCTGACCGGAAGAAATGCAAAACAAGAGCTCATAGACATCGCAGACCTGGTCACAGAAATGGAATTGATCAAACACCCATTCCGCTCTGGCATTCAGGCTCAAGAAGGGGTGGAATATTGACCCCACCCAAAGCCATCATGTTTCAGGGAACCGGCTCAAATGTTGGCAAATCTCTAATTGTCGCAGGGTTTTGCCGTGCCCTACACAATCGTGGATATAATGTTGCTCCGTTCAAACCACAAAACATGTCAAACAATGCTGCCGTTTCTGACGATGGTGGAGAAATCGGCAGAGCACAAGCATTACAAGCCTTAGCCTGCCACCGCACCACAACAGTGCACATGAACCCGGTTTTATTAAAACCAGAAACAGAAACCGGCTCACAAATCATCGTACAAGGCAAAGTCTTTGGAAAAATGCGTGCAAAAGAATATGGCACCAAGAAAAGCCAACTCCTACCTTATATCCTTGAGAGCTTTGAGGCCCTCTCAAAACAGGCAGATTATATTGTGGTTGAAGGTGCAGGATCACCAGCAGAAACCAATTTGCGTGCTGGCGATATCGCTAACATGGGCTTTGCTGAAGCCACAAATCTTCCTGTCATTCTCACAGGAGACATTGACCGTGGGGGCGTTATAGCGCAAATCGTTGGCACCAAATCTGTTATATCAGAAAATGATGCAAAACACATCAAAGGCTTTATCATCAACAAATTCCGGGGAAATCCAGATCTTTTCACAGAGGGATATAAAGAAATTGAAACACAAACAGACTGGCCAGGCTTTGGCATTATCCCGTGGTTTCCAGAAGCAAACCAATTACCCGCAGAAGACGCCCTTGACATCAGCTCCAGCAAAACAGGAGACTTTCATATTGCAGTCCCTATACTATCACGCATTGCGAACTTTGATGACCTTGACCCTTTAAAATCAGAACCCTCTGTTAAAGTAACATTAGTACCCGCCGGCAAAGCTCTCCCTGCTGATGCTAATCTCATCATCATTCCAGGCACAAAGTCCAGCATTTCTGACTTAGAATTCTTTTATAATCAAGGCTGGGATATAGATCTAAAAGCACATATCAGGCGCGGCGGCCATGTGCTTGGAATTTGCGGCGGTTATCAAATTCTTGGCAAAAGCATACATGACCCATACGGCATTGAAGGTCAAATACAAAGCATAAATGGCTTGGGCCTACTTGATGTTGAAACAATAATGACACCTCAAAAAACTGTACAGCGCATTGAGGCAACCCATATAAATACACAAATCCCGGTTACAGCCTACGAAATACACATGGGCGAAACTTCAGGCCCTGATTGTCAGAGACCCCTTTTTTCTATTGCCCAAAGGCAAGAGGGTGCTCGCTCAAAACAAGGAAATATCATGGGAACATATTTACATGGATGCTTTCAATCAGACAGCTTCCGCGCTAAATTTTTACAGCAGTTCGGCCAAAAAAGCTGTATAAATTATGCACAAAATGTTGAGCATATTCTTGAAAATCTAGCAGCACACCTTGAAACCCATATGGATATTGATGCTGCCCTTAAAATTTGTTAGAAAAACCCAGTAGGATTAAGGAAATTGCATTTAAAATATCAAAACCCTCAGCTGTCTTTCTCACGAAAGCGGGAATCTCAAGCAAATTACGATGCTTTTGATATGAAAAACAAGATCCCAGCTTCCGCTGGGATGACGAGGGTATGCCGTATTTTTCTTAAATCATATTGATGATAAAACCAAAAGATAATCCTTTGGATGCTCGAACAACCATAGAAAGCTTTGCAAAAACAGAATTATGAGAAAGTACACTCAAAACACGCCACATCGTCATCCCGGCCAAGTGCATACAATGCACGCGAGCCGGGATCTCTGGAACGTTCAACCTGTTAATGTTTAAAGAGATTTCGCACTTATCGCGGGAATGACGGCGGAGAGTTTTGAACACTTTCCTCATTACCTTGTTTTTTATAACCTGATTATATTCATACTTTTGCAGAACTTTCTACAAACCTTAAGAGCTGAAAAAGCATTTGGGCAAAGCGGATCCAAACAGGAAGCAATGACCTGAAATCGAAGGGATAAAAATGACAAAACTTGGAATTATGATCTGCGGCCACGGCTCGCGATCGCAAGCTGCTGTTGATGAATTTGCCAAACTTGCAGTCCGCTTAAAAGAGCATTTCCCCGAAATTCCAGTTGATTACGGCTATCTTGAATTTGCCAATCCCGTTATCCGTGATGGTCTAGATAATCTACGCACCCAGGGTTGCGATCATATCCTCGCTGTCCCAGGTATGCTGTTTGCTGCAATGCATGCCAAAAATGACATCCCCACAGTGCTCAACACCTATGCAAAGAAACACAACATTCGCATTGATTACGGCAGAGAACTTGGCGTTGACCCCAAAATGATTGCTGCAGCCTCAGAACGGATCCAAACAGCTGTACAAGAAGCCAATGAAAAGTGGGGGGAAATACCATGCCACGAAACATGTTTGGTGGTGATCGGTCGAGGGGCTTCTGATCCAGATGCCAACGCAAACATCTCAAAAATTGCCCGGCTGTTACAAGAAGGCATGGGCTTTGGCTGGGTTGAGGTGGGCTATTCCGGCGTGACATTCCCCTTGGTTGAACCCTGCCTCGAGCATGTGACCAAGCTTGACTACAAACGTATTATTTTATTTCCATACTTTTTGTTCAGCGGTATTTTAATCGACCGTATTTATGGCTTTACCGATGAAGTCGCAAAACGTTTCCCAAACATACAATTCCAAAAAGCAGGGTATTTAAATGACCACCCTCACGTGATCGCAACTTTTGCAGAGCGCGCCATGGAAATTTTAGATGGCAATAACAATATGAACTGTGCCATGTGCAAATACCGCACCCAAGTGTTAGGCTTTGAAACAGAGGTTGGTATGCCTCAAGAATCTCATCACCATCATGTGGAAGGACAAGGTGCCAATGCCCCTGGCATGACAGTGGAACAATGCCAACACTGTGATACCTTTTGCAGCGGAGCCTGCCGATTAGATCTAGACCACAGCCACAACCATAGCCATGACCACTCTCATAGCCACGATCATGATCATACCCATGGCCATCACCACCATCCCGAATACCCCCAAGCCAAACATCCCCATGGCCCAGAAAGTGTGCGAAAGCGTTTAAAATCGTGACCTACACATATTTAAAAAACCCAGAAGAGATTTATCAAAAATCTTTCGCAATCGTAAAAGAAAAAGCAGATATTTCCGCTTTGCCGCCAGAATTACACCCTATTGCCATCAGGCTTGTCCACGCATGCGGTATGACGGACATTGTGAATGACTTAGAATTTTCACCAAATGTTGTAGAAGCAGCCACAAACGTCCTGCAAAAAGGACACCCAATTCTTTGTGATTGTGAAATGGTACGCGTCGGCATTATAACACGGCAACTAAATAACAATAAAATCATTACAACTTTAAATGACCAATCAGTAACTAACCTTGCACAAAACATGCAAACTACGCGATCCGCAGCAGCCATCGAGCTATGGCAAAACCATATAGAAAATGCTGTTGTTGTGATTGGCAACGCCCCTACAGCCCTATTTCACCTGTTAGAACGCTTACAGCAAGGCTGGCCCAAGCCCGCAGCTATCTTAGGCTTTCCTGTAGGCTTTGTCGGCGCGGCAGAAAGCAAAACAGCGCTGGCAGAATTCCAGGAAAATATTCCCTTTCTCACGTTACATGGCAACAGAGGTGGCTCTGCCATGGCATCAGCCGCACTCAATGCCATCGCAAGCATAAGCAATCAAAAGGTAAGTGCATGACCTGGCTCCATGTCATCGGAATGATTGATAACACCCCAAACAGTTTATCATCAGAAGCTTTAGAAGCCATAGAACGTGCAGATACAGTCATAACAGCTCGGCGCCATTTTGATGCATTCCCCAATTTAAAGGCAGACCATATAGCCTGGCCCAGTCCTTTTTCTCAAGCGATAGATCTACTCAAAACGCATCGCGGCAAACACATCGCGGTCATTTCCACAGGCGATCCCTTATGGTATTCCGTTGGAACATTAATTGCCCAATCTTTTCCAAGTGAAGACATAAAATTTTATCCGCAAATTTCATCATTTCAACTTGCAGCCAGCCGAATGCAATGGTCTTTACAAGACATCACGTGCGAGACAATTCACGGCAGACCTATCTCACGCCTAGCACCTTTGCTTGGGGATCAACAAAAACTGCTTTTACTTGCCCATGACCACACAAGCCCCAAGGCATTAGCAAACTATTTAACAGATAACAGCTTTGGAGCATCTGAAATAACCGCTCTCTCCCACATCGGCAGTGAACGGGAAAACCATATCTCTGAAACCGCAAAATCATGGCAACACCAAGTTGAAGACTTTCATGTCCTTGCGCTCACATGCAACGCAGACAAAAAAACAGAAACACTTGAACACTCCAAACCAATATCTTTGGGCAGAATGCCTGGCCTAGAAAACGATATGTTTGACCACGATGGCCAAATGACAAAACGTGATGTGAGAGCCATCACGCTTTCAAAATTACGCCCCATGCCGGGCGAGCTGTTGTGGGATATCGGCTGCGGCGTTGGCTCTGTCGCAATTGAGTGGATGCGCGCCGCGCCGCGCACACAAGCCATCGGCATTGACAAACGATCAGACCGTTTGCAAAAGGCGAGAAAAAATGCAGACAAGCTCGGCGCACCCGGCCTGCAACTCATTGAAGGCGATGTCTCACAGATTTTCTTACAAAAAACGCCGCCCCACGCCATTTTTTTCGGCGGCGGCATATCTCACAAACACATTGAAAGCGCCATAGAACGCTTAAACCCCCATGGCCGCATAGTGTGCAATGCTGTCACAATAGAAACCGAACAAATTTTAGCTAGGTGTTATCAAACCCATGGCGGCATGCTCAATCGTGTCGCTCTTTATGATCTCATCCCTGTTGGAGAGTACCACGGCTGGAAGCCCACAATGCCCATAACCCAATGGAGTTTCACCAAATGACAGGCTGTCTTTATGGCGTTGGCGTGGGTCCAGGGGCAACCGATTTAATAACGCTCCGCGCCCATAATCTTATCACCAAAGCAAAACATATTGCTTACATCAGCACGGCCACAGGAGAAAGCTTAGCCTATGCCAGTGTGTCATCCTTGATACCAGCTTGCACACAACAACACGAAATCATCATGCCGATGAAAGAGCCTCAACATATTCGAGAAAGCATTTATGACCAAAACGCCATAGACCTTGAAAAACATATAAAAACAGGACAAGATATGGTTCTCTTATGTGAAGGCGACCCATGTTTCTACGGCTCCTTTATATATTTTTATGAGAGATTATCGAAAAAAATACCAATTGAAATTATTCCAGGCATCTCCTCTCCCATGGCAAGTGCTGCTGCTCTCGGCCTTCCACTTGGAACCAAAAATGATATCCTTACTATATTGCCTGCAATCCTTGATGAAGAAACACTTACAACAAAACTGCGCGGCACAAACACCGCTGCAATTATAAAACTTGGTCGTCATTTTAAAAAGATGAAGCAAATATTAGAGAATCTTCATTTGACCAATTGCTCATTTTATATTGAAAACGTAACACACCCTAATGAATATGCTGTGCCATTGAATGAAGCCCCTGAACAAGCTCCTTATTTTTCTCTTATCATCATGAACAAAGGGGCCACATCATGACCCTGAAACCTGCCATCATATGCCTATCACCCTCTGGTTTAGGCATTGCAAAACAAGCGGCACAAACACTAAATGGCACTCTTTACATCAAAGATAATATTTCGGACACAGATAGCAAAACAACAATACCTTTTCATCAAACCCTACCAACAGTGCGAGAACTCTTTTTATCCGGCAGTCCTTTGATAGGCGTGTGCGCAGCCGCCATCCTTATTAGAGCGCTCGCCCCCGTTCTCAACACCAAACAGAACGAGCCTCCAGTAATCGCCATAGCAGAGGATAGCAGCTCTGTTGTCCCACTCTTAGGCGGCCACCATGGAGCAAACACAATAGCGAGAAAATTAGCCGCAGAGCTTTCAAGCACAGCAGCAATAACCACCGCAGGAGATCTACATTTCGGCATTGCCCTTGATGACCCTCCACCCGGATGGCAAATCAACAGCCCTGAAAAAGCCAAATCTGTCATGGCTCGTATGCTACAAGGCCAAAAAATTCATTTAACAGGAGAGGAAACACATAAGGCCACCTGGCTTGAAGCCTTACCCAAAGGCAATGAAATCAAATTGACCGCAACATTGTCCGCTAAAACACCAGAATCCGATCTCATCTTCTACCCTAAACGGGCAACCTTAGGTGTCGGCTGTTCTCGCAACTGCCCCCCAGCAGAATTAGATGATCTCATCCAAGACACACTTAGCAAAGTAGACATTTCACCCAAAGCTCTGGCGGGTATTTTTTCAATAGATCTCAAAGCAGATGAACCAGCCATTCTCCAATTAAGCCAAAACCTCAAGTGTCCCTTACGCTTTTTTTCCGCAAACGAATTAGAACAAGAAACTCCACGTCTCGTCACCCCATCTGATATTGTCTTTGCAGAAGTTGGCTGCCATGGCGTTTCTGAAGCCGCAGCACTGGCAGCAGCAGGCTCAAATTCTGAATTAAAAGTCACCAAACGCAAAACGGCTAACGCCACATGCGCAATTGCCTTATCAGATCACCCGATCAAAACCTTAAAGGGCCAAAAACGTGGCTCTGTCATGCTCATTTCGACAGGCCCCGGCAAAGCCCCATGGCGCACCCCAGAGGCTTCCCAATGGGTTGCCAAAGCTGACCAACTTGTCGGATACGGTTTTTACATCGATTTGCTTGACCCCATAGCCACCCACAAACCAAGAAAAGAGTTTCCCCTAGGCGGCGAAGAAGACCGCTGCCGTTACGCCCTTGAAAAAGCAGGCGATGGTCATGACATTGGCCTTGTATGCTCAGGAGATGCAGGCATCTATGCCATGGCCAGCCTTGTTTATGAACTTTTGGACCGACCTAAAGAACAAGGTGGTGTTTCCGACAAAGCAAAACGTGTTGAGGTCATTGTGACCCCCGGCATCTCAGCCTTTCAAGCCGCAGCAAGCCTCTCCGGTGCCCCCATCGGCCACGACTTTTGTACCATCTCACTATCAGACTTACTCACCCCACGCGATACAATTGTGCAAAGACTGAAAGCTGCCGCACAAGGAGATTTTGTCATCGCGCTCTATAATCCAGCCTCAAAGAAGCGCCGTGATTTGTTAAAAATCGCCTGCGAGATTATTCAAAAACATCGCCCAGCCAAAACCCCAATCATGCTTGGCACCAACCTCGGGCGCGAGACGGAGCGCATAAAAATTTGCGCACTGAAATGCTTGCAGACAGAACAGGTCGATATGTTCACCGTCATTCTCATAGGCTCCTCTCAGACCAAAGTGCTCAACACACCAGATGGCCCAAGGTTATTTACCCCGCGCGGTTATGAAAACACAATAAATACAAAAAAACATGAGGAAACCAAATGACCGTTTACTTTATTGGCGCAGGTCCCGGCGACCCAGATCTAATCACAGTTAAAGGCAAACGTATCATCGAAACATGCCCGGTATGTCTTTATGCCGGCTCTCTTGTTCCAGAAGCTCTGGTTGCATGTGCTCCAAAAAATGCAGAAGTGATAGACACCGCCCCCCTTGTCCTTGATGATATTATTCAAAAAATGGAGACCGCACACAAACAAGGCAAATCCATCGCCCGGGTTCACTCCGGTGACCCCTCATTATATGGTGCTATTGCAGAACAAATAAAAATGCTGAAACAAAAAGACATCCCATATGAAATCATCCCAGGGGTTCCCAGCTTTGCAGCAGCAGCAGCAGCCTTAGGTCAGGAACTTACCATCCCAGAAGTCTCGCAAACCGTTATTCTGACCAGAACGTCCATGAAATCCTCTGATATGCCCAAAGGTGAAGACCTTGCCACATTAGGACAAACAGGGGCAACCCTTGCCATTCACCTCTCCGTGCGCAACATCTCCCATATCAAACGCGAGTTAGAACCGCTTTATGGCCAAGAGTGTCCTGTTATTGTAGCTTACCGTGTTGGCTGGCCGGATCAAAAATTTATCCGTGGCACCCTTGCCGATATCCATCACAAAATCAGAGAACAAAAAATCACCCGCACCGCCTTGATATTCGTCGGCCACAGCCTTGATGTATCTGAATTTCGCAACTCAGCTCTCTATGACCCAGACATGCCGCATATTCTACGCCCATTCAAGAAGAGCAACGCATTGTAATTTATAGAAATTATGATGTATTTAACCCCAGTAGGATCAAGCAAGTTGCACCATGAGACCTCATAAATGTCAAAAGGATTTGTAATTTCCGCTCCCACGTCAAATGCGGGAAAAACTCTAATAACATTGGGCATGTTACGCGCCTTAAAAAACAAAGGCATAGTCGTACATTCCGCGAAAAGTGGGCCGGATTATATTGACCCACAATTCCATGCCGTAGCAAGCGGAAAACCATGTATAAACTTAGACTGTTGGGCCATGTCCGAACATGATATCTGCGCTTATGCAACACCACCAAATCTATTGGTAGTGGAAGGAGCAATGGGTTTATATGACAGCGCGCCAACACTTAAAACACCTTTTGGCAAAGGCAGCACAGCAGATCTTGCCACCACCCTTGGCTTTCCAGTCATTCTTGTGTTAGATATCTCCAAACTCTCCCAAACAGCTGCTGCAATCGTCTCAGGACTTGATCAATTCAAACCGGGTATCTCTATTGCAGGCATTATTCTCAATAAAGTCAGCTCTGCACGCCATCAAGAGCATGTCACCAGAGCGCTTTTAAGCCTTGGCTATTCCGTGCTAGGCGCAATCCCAAGATGCAAAGACCTTAACATTCCATCGCGCCACCTGGGCTTAGTCCAGGCTCATGAAAACGAAGGCTTAGAAAACTTTTTACAAAGAGCCGCAAACCTAATCGAAACCCATATTTCAATTGATAAAGTCTATGATCTCGCAAAACAGGCCATATCAAGCCAGGAAAACGCAAACATATTTCCTCCCCTTGGTCAACGCATGGCGATCGCCAAAGATAGCGCTTTTACCTTTGTCTACCCCCATATGCTTCAAGGCTGGCATAAAGCGGGCGCAGAACTCTCATTTTTCTCACCCTTAGCAGATGAAGGCCCAGAAGCTGCCGATGCCATTTTTTTGCCGGGAGGATACCCAGAACTCTATGCAGAAACATTGGCAAATCGTCAGGACTATATCAAGTCAATGCATAAAGCTGCAAAAAACAACAGTATTATTTATGGCGAATGCGGGGGGTTTATGTGCCTCGGCCAAAGTCTGACTTTGCAAAACAACAAACGCTACCCCATGCTGGGCTTATTGCCTATAGAAACCAGTTTGGCCAATCCCAAATTGCACCTTGGCTATCGCAAACTCTATCCTGAAAAAAACGACATATGGCAAAAGCCACTAATGGCCCATGAGTTTCATTACACACAACTGATCCATCAAGACAAAAACACACCACCGTTGTTTCAAGCCGAAAACTCTATGGAAGAAAATCTCGGCCCCATCGGTGCCCAAAAAGGAAATGTGATGGGCTCTTTCGCTCATATCATCTGTGAACAAGCATGATACTCTGTCCCGCACTCTCCTCCTATATCTGGATCATCTTAGCAGCCCTTATGATCGAAGTGATCATAAGCTGGCCCAAAGCACTACACAAACGCATATCCCATCCCGTTGTCTGGATTGGTTCTTTGATCACTCTATGTGAAAAAAAACTGAACAAAGGCTCTTCCAAACAACGCTTGAGATCAGGCGGCCTCACAGTCGCAATAGTTCTAGGCACAGTTGGCCTCACATCTGCGATAATCGAGGTATCACTTCCAAAAACCGTTTTCGGAGACAGTATAAGTGCGCTATGCATGGCCTCACTGCTCTCTACACGCAACCTCTATGACCATGTGTTAGCTGTCGCCCGCCCCCTAGAGCATGACGATATAACCAAAGCCCGGAAAAACGTTGCAATGATTGTAGGGCGCGACCCAAACCAATTAGATGCAAGCGGCATATCCAGAGCAACCATTGAAAGTCTTGCAGAAAACACATCAGATGGCATCATCGCCCCTGTTTTTTGGGCCCTTATTGCAGGACTACCTGGCATGATCCTGTATAAAGCGATCAATACACTCGACTCGATGATTGCCTACAGAAATGATCGCTATGAGTATTTCGGCAAATACGCCGCCAAACTTGATGATCTGGCCAACTGGCTCCCAGCGCGCATCACCGCAGGCTTATTTCTCATCTTAAAGCCGCAAAATCTTATTAGAGCCACCAAAACCGTCTGGAAAAATGCACCCAAACACCGCTCCCCGAATGCAGGTTGGCCAGAAAGTGCCATGGCCACTCTATTAAATGTACGTTTATCCGGCCCAAGGATGTATCATAACAGACAAACTGAAGACCCCTGGATCAACGAACAAGGACGCGGCGCAAGCCCCAAAGACATCCGCCGCGCCCTGACATATTATAAAGCCGCAATAGGAATCTTGGCTATAATACTCATCATCATAGCCAATTTAATAATGAATTGAATCTAAGTTATGGATAAAAAAGTGAATCTTAAAAACCAAAACGCGTCATTGTCATTCCAGCACCCAACATTGTCATCCCCACACTCACCACCGTCATCTCCGCGAAAGCGGGGATCTCTATGCAACTTTTATGAGATTCCCGCTTTCGCGGGAATGACAAACTAAGAATATCTTGAAAAAATAAACCATTCTAAATTGGATTAGCCATAAGATTTTTTGAGAACTCACATTATGATCACATTACCCCATGGCGGAGCACTTGATGTCATTGCAAAGGCATTTCCCAAAGCCCCTCTCCCCTGGGTTGATCTATCAACGGGAATAAACCCTTTCCCCTATCCCTTAGATATAAATGTCCAGGAAACGCTCGCACATCTGCCACGCGAAGAACACTTCAAGGCCTGTAGCGCTGCCATGGCACATGCCTGGAGTGCAAACCCGAAATATATTTGCCCCACGCCCGGCAGCGAATGGGTCATCCGCCACTTGCCCAAGTTGCTCTTAAGAACACAATCTTTCTCTCCAGGAAATCTCTCCACAAAGCGCATCGGCCTCGCAGAGTTCTCTTACACTGATCATCAACAAGCGTGGCAGCAAGCAGGCTGTGATATCCTAATGGCAAAAGATCCGATCACACTGACACAAGACGTCGACATCCTTGTCATCGTCAATCCCAATAACCCCGATGGGCACCTATACACCCATGAACAACTGCAACAAGCGCATAATCACTTGCAACATAAAGGAGGCTACCTAATCCTTGACGAAGCCTTTATAGATCTTACCCCCGAACACTCACTAAGCAATAAAGCAGGACAACCGGGATTAATCATTCTCCGCTCCACCGGTAAATTTTATGGTTTACCCGGATTACGCCTTGCCGCACTCCTTGCAGAACACTCAATAATATCAAGCTGGAATCAATTTGCAGGCCATTGGTCTGTCTCTGGTTTTGCACTAGCAGCAGGAGAACAAATATACGCAGACCTCGCCTGGCCAAAACACATGCGCACAAAGCTTTCAGCCAAAGCCAAACAACTAAAAAAATGCCTACAAACCTTAAAGATAAAATGTGTTGGCAACACAGACCTCTTTTTTCTCATCGAAGTCTCAGATGCCAAAAGCGTATGGCACCACTTGGCCACACAAGGCATCTACACCCGCTATTTTGAAAATCAGACAGACTGCCTTCGCCTTGGCTTACCTGCTACAGAACAAGAATTGGAACGCCTGGCAACAACACTTAAAATATGAGAAAATATACAAAAAACCCTACGGCGTCATCCCAGCCAAGTGCATGAAATGCACGCGAGCCGGGATCTCTGGAACGTGCAAGATACTGATAGATATAGAGCTTTCTATTTCAAAAAATCGATCTTGCGTGATCTTAAATACTCCATTGAGCGCATTTCATTCAATCGCGACACCGTTCGCTCAAACAAAAATGCACCATCCCCTTGCGGGTAAAGATCTTCCGGCTCAGCCTCCGCACTCACCACAAGGCCAACACCATGATCATAGAGTGTATCAATAAGAGTATTAAAACGCCGTGCAGCATTCCGCCGGTGCGCTTCTAAAATAGGAATATTTTCCAAAACAACCGTATGAAACGTCCTCGCAATCGTAATATAATCAATAGACCCTAAAGGAGCATCACACAATTCAGCAAAATCAAACCGCGCCACACCCATAGCCACCTCGCGCACAGGCAGGCTCCGCCCTTTAACATGCAACTCATAAGGATGCCCCGTCTCGCCGCGAGTTAACTTACGGAACAACATATTGACCCCCTCTAGCGCATTATCATCAAGAGGGGAAAAATAAAGCTGCTCACCCCGAAACTTTTCTAACCGATAATCTTGCTTCGCCTCCAGAGCAAACAGCTCCATACGCTCTTCAATTAAATCAATAAAGGGCAAAAAGGCATTTCGGTTTAACCCATCTTTATAAAGATCCTTGGGTTGCACATTTGATGTGGCAACAATCACAACATTGTGTTCAAACAAACCCGCAAACAACCGCCATAAAATCATGGCATCCGCGATATCCGTCACATGAAACTCATCAAAGCACAGCAATAAGCCCTTTTTCGCAATATCCTGCGCAACATAAGGAATGGGATCTCCATCTTTCGTTTTGCGCTTTTCACCGATTGCCTGGTGCACCTCAGCCATAAACTCATGAAAATGGACACGTTGTTTGGGCTGAAAATCCACTGTCTCATAGAACAAATCCATCAACATGGTTTTGCCACGGCCAACCCCACCAAAAATGTAAAGCCCATCGGGAATAGCACCCTTACGCCGTGTGAAGAATGAAAACAGATCCGTTTTCTTTGGAGGTTTATAAGAAGACAGCCGATTAGCAAGCAATTGCAGTTTCTCAATAGCTAACACTTGTGCTGGATCAGGATGAATATCACCCGCAGCAATCATGGCGCGATATCGCGCCAAGGGTCCATTTAGGTCTGAATTTATTATTTGGGAAGAAACCTTATCAGAAGGAGTAAGATCGTCTGTCACAAGCGTATTCATATTTTTTTTGTTGATTGTTGACGTTCATCGCATGAAACAAGACATCAAAAGAATAGCATACCATCCATTGGCTCTAATAGTCTGTGTCCTAAAACTGTATAGAACATTATTCCACAAAATGCCAACAGTGCCGTATAACACAAGAGAACAAAGACAAGACTGGAATAAGACATCGTCTTAGCATCATCACAACCATCATCAAATGTCTTGTTTGCAGCTTCCAAAGCATCATCTTCATGCAACTGATCCGATAACACAAGGCAATACGCCACAAATCCAGCGAGCAAGGCTATGAAAATATAGCCATGATAGAGGCTCGCACCAATCCCAACCAATAACGTTGTCCAACCCGCAGCCAAAATATCTTCATCATGTATTGAAGCAAAAATATGAGAAATAATGCGGCTTCCTGCAAAAGGCCAGAGAGGGAACAAATAAACAAGATTAAGCAAAGCTGCCAAGGCAACAGCCTGGCCAAGGAAAGAATATCCCAATAGCATATAGGAAACATACAGGGCAGCAGTTGCCATAAGACCACACCCTCCAGCCATCAACACACAAAAAGCACCATTAAAATGCGATCGAAATCTCAATCTTTGCACGACAGAGCTACCAACAAACGGTAATATCAAGAAATCATGCCCTTTAAAGCCCAGCCTATGCAATGCAATCACAACACCCAATTCTTGCGCTGAAAGCATGAGAAGGACAAAAATCCCCCATGACGGCCCAAGAATAACGCTCCCAGCTAAAAAAGCACAAGCCATATAAAGTCCGGCCTGCCAGCGCTCTTGCTCTGTAGGAACAACCACAGCGTCCTGATCACATTCAGAAGTCTCTGATATAGAAGACCCGTCTTGAGCATCCAACAGCTTTTCAGAAGCCTCACAATGGGTTTTAAAGCAATGCAACAAAAAGCGCAGCTCAACTGCATAAATTAAGCGATCAAGAAGATGGTTAGTTTGAATATGATCACACTGCGTCAGAACAGTTGCTTGGCCATCGTTAGTTTCAACCAAACCCAACCCACAATAATGCATATCAAAAGCATAGCTCTCGTGTTCTGTGTCATCATAAAACCGCTGGGCAACAAACCCCTCACCTGCACGGATATCTTGCAGCTGCAAAATATTTGAATATTCCGCATCCCCTAATGCATAGGCATGCTTATAACACTCCGTATCGCCCGGCAGACGCTGAATTGTATAATCTAGGGGAACATCACCCTGAAATCGCCCAGACGACCACAACGCGTCCCAAACCTGATGTTTTGGAACACGGATAACAATTGATGTTTCCAGGGAATAAAAAGACCGACCAAGAAAAACATCGCGCAAAGCGACACAAAAATCTTTAAGACAAACGCAAACTTCTGACAACATGACTAAGACCAAAATGTAAATACAATTCTTAAGGTCTTAGTAACATTGCAGCTTTCACTTAAAATTCGATCAACGAAACATAAAAAATAGCGATTATTTTAAAGCCTTGAACAAACGCGGCCAGGTGGTATTTGAAATAACCGGGCTTCGTTTCGGCTCAAACAGCTCCATCACATTATTCTGAGCAAAGTTCTTTCGCAAACTCGCATAGCCTTTTTTCAGTTTATGCTCCATCTCAACTCCATACGTTGGATACACCGCATAAAAATTGATAATTTTTCTTTTCCGCGTTTGCAGTTTGCAAAAACTCTCGCCCCCAATCACGGGATGATCCAGCACAAACCCTGTCATATCGCAATCCGGCCCAAGAGTCTCAACCGGCTCCCCATTTGGAATAGAGTGCCCAATAGACAACCAACTTTCAAAACGGTGAGGCACAGATGCCAAAAATTTCAAATGCTCCACAGGATAACCCCAACGCTTGCTCGTCATCGCCTGCTCATCAGCAACAGGCCAGTATTTTGGCAATGCCATAACCAACTCGGCATAACGATATCTGTGTTGATGTGTAATACGGGAGGGCAGAGACATGGAAACATCACTCATTCCAGATGTCACCAGATAATGAAAACGGCGATCAGATGTTGCCGGCACAACCATAATATCAATGGGAAGATCACTTGAGGCTAAATCATGATAAACAAATTGCACAGGACCAATATGCCGCTCCACATGGCCTTCAATCTCTTCAAAATGAAACGCCACATGATTGGGTGTCTTTTGTTCATAAGACGTTTTAGACCTTACAATACGGCCACGGCCTTGCAAGAACTTGTTATCATCTGATGATGCCATTTATTTACTCCCCCAAAAAATCAACTTGAATTTCAACAATCCAAGCAAATTGAGCACTGCTCAAAGACCAATATCCATTTCAAAAAAACAACGGGTTGATTTGCTGATACCCAAAGACCAATCACACCCTCTAAAGTAAAGAGAAGAAGACAAACTGTTTTACTCTTCCCCCACTCGCTAGAGAACGAAACATTCTCATCACACAATTTCAAGTGCCATTTATGCGACATTGGGGATAACGGGGAAGACTGGGAAAACAAAAAATACTTTTCTTGCTTTTTTTTAAAACAACATGTGTATCAGATAAAAACATTCTGACGGTTGGCAAGATTTCAATTTTCAATTCGAAATTTTTTCACACAGAAAGCAAAAAACAATTTCGTATTCTAAAAACCAACGCAACATCAAGCACAGTAAAGGCAAAATAAAACACGTAAAAAAGCGAATCATTTTTATTGAGGTAGAATCAAAAACAAAGAATCAAAACAAGTTGTTCTCACTTCCAATTGTTCGATTGGAAGAAGAATTTGCAAAATAACGCAAAAAAATGCGATTTAAACAACACAAATTGCAAATCATCCGATGATTTAATCCTTTTGTTCATTCTTTTTTTGTAATTAGAATGGAAAAAGCTTTTTATTATAAACAGTTCGCGTTTTATCAATTTAGATTGAATCAACTTTCGGAGATATACTAATGGCAAGAAACGAAAAATCAGTTGGTGGTATGGGAGCCTCTTCTACCTCAACAACACGTCGCAAAACAACACGTAAAGCGACAACCTCAAAAACCGCTGCAGCTAAAAAAACAACTGCACGGAAAACTGCTGCTAAGAAGACTACAACTGCACGCAAAACAGCAACTGCTAAAAAGCCTGCAGCTAAGAAAACAACACGCGCAACAACTGCTCGTAAAACAACAGCAGCGAAAAAAACCACTGCTAAAAAGAGCACTGCTAAGAAG
>JBCCCO010000008.1:0-59406 GCA_039033475.1 Pseudomonadota bacterium
AACGCACGGCGCTCGAAGGTCCGCGCCAAGGTAGAGCATGTGTTTGGCAGGCAGGCCCATATGGGAAGCAAGGTGATACGCAGCATCGAAATTGTCCGCGTTAAGGCTGCTATCGGTCTGCGTAATCTGGTCTATAATATGAAAAGGTATGTCTGTCTGAGAGAAGAAAAGCACGCATGAACATGAATAAAACCCATGGGTTATAAAAAAATGAACAAAATACATCTGAAAACTAAATGCTCACCTGAAGCCGAGATGCTATAAAATTATCGCAAATTCTAAATTTGGAGATTCTTAGAGGTGGCCTATAATAATAACCTCAATATCTACCCTCGCCCCTTGTACATTAAATCAGATATAGCTTTACTGTCACCAACGTCACTTGATAAAAATCATGTATACAAAAAAGCGATGTTCTTTGTTGATACGGAGCGCTACGCCATAAACTATGGGGTCATGAATGATTATGGCCGTCCTATTTGGTCAACAGAAATATATGGTTTAAGCTACGGTTGGACTGAAAACACAGATGTGTATTTATCGAATGATAATCAAGGATATTTGATTGCAGTGGTAAACGACAATATTATAAAACGCGAAATAAAAATTTTTCCTAATGCTGTAATTCCAGATAAGGATAATCCAGGTAAAATTATGCTAACCGTTACAGATGAAGGCCAGCTTATTCAAAGAATTAAAGATAGCTCGGGAAAGAAACACGATGTTTTTAAAACGCCTGAAGATATATCTTTACCACAAAATTTAAGGGACACCCTTGAGTTGGATTTAAGGAGTGATCCTAACGTACAAGTGATAATCTCTCCGGATCAATTATTAAAGTCTGCAGATGGACGTTTTCGCATAGAGATTCAGTATGATGATACTACTGAAAAAGTTAAACCTGTTTTGCAAGAACAAGATACGCCAGCGGATCTGATCGATGCTCCATCAGAAGTAGGTAGCAATGGATCTTTTGGTTGTTAGTGACCGTTCCGTGTTGTATTGGAAGAAGCGAGATGAGGAAGGTCGTCTTGCGACGCATTACCCAACATCGCGAGGGGCTTACTGTACACCACGGTCAGAATGATGGATAAGCCCTTTTTCTGGGCAGGGCATTGTAATAGCTCTTTGCAAGGCTGATAAAGGAAGTTTGTATTTAACTTATCATTGACAGACCAAACCGGGAAAGCATCACAAAACGTACTTGATTCTTCAGGTCAACTTGACTCCCAAGCTGCCTTGCTAAGGGAAAAAGTCAATGTATTCCTAGAGCGGATTCGTGCGGCTTAATGCGTAATTTATCGTATTGCGGCGAGAATTAAATTGTATCCTGATAGTCAACAACAATACCATTTTCCGCAAAATCAGGCTTTGCCATTTTTATAAATAAATCTGTTAGCTGCTCAGGCTGTGTAAGTTTATTTTGATCCTCACCCGGGTAAGCTTGTGCCCGCATACGTGTTGCCGTTGCCCCAGGATTTATCAGGTTTACTCTCACACGCGTGCTTTCGATTTCTTGGGCGTAGGTTTTAACCAACGCTTCAAGTCCTGCCTTTGCAACGCTATAAGATCCCCAATACGCACGATTGTTTTTCACAGCACTTGAGGTGACAAATATTGCACGCCCAGCATTAGATAAGCGTAGTAAAGGGTCTAGTGTGCGTATCAAATGCCAGTTCGCTGTCAAATTAATGTTGAGAGAATCTTGCCAGTCTTTATCCTGCGTGTGCGCAAGTGGTGACAGAGGCGAGAGTATACCAGCATTGCCAATAACGATATCTAGTTTTTCCCAGCGTTCATATAAACTCGGGCCCAGGCTATCAATCTTTTTGCTATGATTGAGATTGAGAGGAACCAATGTTGTGGTTCCACCAATACGTTGAATGTCATCATCCAGGTCTTCAAGTCCACCTTGACTTTTGGCAATCGCAATAACGTGGGCGCCTTCTTTTGCAAAGGCAAGTGCAACAGCCCGGCCTATACCTCTGGATGCTCCTGTTATAAGGGCAACGCGGTCTTTTAGTTGCATGTCATTAATAGATCCTGAAGTCTAAATATCTTTTCGAGAATTTTCATCTGTTAAGGGGCCTGCATTCGGTGTGTTTGGAGTGCTATTGTCGCTACGATCAGTGGGTTGCTCCAAATTTTTCATCACATCATCTGTTATTTCTTTTGCTTTGTCATACGCTTGTTTGCTCAGCTCTTGCGACTTTTCCAGGCCTTTCTTACCAGCCTCCAGTGCCTGCTGGCTCAGCATTCTTGCATCATTTAACGCTGGCCCAGCTGCTTTGCGAGCCTCCTCAGAGGCTTCTAAAATTTGTTCAACACTGCTGGCAGATAAAGCTTTTGTTTGTTTCCAAAGTTTTGCAAAAAAGTTCTCTTGTGGCAGCAGTTGTGCGATTGGAGTTTGCGTGAGTGTGCGCACAAGATCTTTATGATCCTGCTTTGCTTTTTCGTCTGAGACATTTTCAGTCTTGCCGGTAAATAAAGCAATCGGTGTACATGCTGTTACAAGTTTAACACCTTTTTTTGTCCAGTTCGGATTGATAATTTCAGTTTCTTCAGCAAAATATATTTTTTCACCTCCAATATCTTGACGTAAAATATTGCGATCAATAACTGGAATAAAATGGCCTCCAAGTTTTGAAACTTTTTTGAAAATGGTATGATTAGAAGCTGGAAGCTTTGTGAACATTGTTAGAACCAATGGGTCATCAGAAGCGAGTGCATCTTCTATCGCATCATCTAGGCTTTTAGCATAAAGGATTTGTTTGGCCTGGCCAAGACCGGCGGTATCAATTTGTTGTAAATATTCAAATGTTCCCACATGGCTACTATTTTCAGGGGGAAGAATAAAACGCAAATTTTTTGCTTGTGCTGCAATTTCTCCAAAATTTGTAAGTTTTTTATTTTTTGTCACAAGAAACAGGCACGCTTTACCTATGTCTTTGCGTATGGTTTGAAAAACATCCTGAGTACTGCGCTGTGATGTCTCAAGGGCAAAGACATCAAAATGAGCATAGCCCAAATGAGAAGGCTGTTGTTCGATGCGTTTGGTATTTTCCAACATGCCAGAAGAGGGAACGCAATCATAATCAAATTGCTGTTTTTTCAGGACATTTTGAAGGCGCTTGCAAAATGTCTCATGAATAGCATCGGTTTTATGGGCCGTGTTAATTTGATTTGCACCCAGTTGTAACGGGTGCGCTAAAAACAAAGAAATTAAGACAAAATAATGAAGATGAAATAATGAAATTTTAGACATTAGGCCCTCAGTAAATGAGCATATTTAAGCTTACTATACGATCGATATAGGGATTTATCAAAATGTATTCTAGAGATAAATTTTACTATTGGAAAATAAAATTCTAGGGCTTATTGAGTGTCAGCACATGAGAAGCCCTAGCTTGCTTCTGCCAAAAGAGACAGCTGTTTTTGTTGAGGCGGTCCAGCTTTATCTCGAAGAGGGGTTGGGTAATCACCGGTAAAGCAATGATCTGTAAATTGCGGGTTGTCTGGGTTGCGGTTGTCATGTCCCATCGCCTTATATATGCCTTCAACACTCAGAAAAGCGAGTGTTGTTGCATTCATAAAATTCCGCATTTCTTCTAAAGTATGATTAGCAGCAAGAAGATTATTCCTGTCGGGCGTATCAATGCCATAATAATCAGAATGAGTGATAGGAGGGCAAGCAATGCGCATATGTGCCTCTTTCGCGCCAGCTTCTAACATCATTTGAATAATTTTAAGGGAGGTGGTGCCACGTACGATACTGTCATCTATTAAAATAACCCGCTTTCCCTTAACAATTTCTGTATTCGCATTGTGCTTTAATTTAACGCCTAACTGTCGAATTTGTTGTTCAGGTTCAATAAATGTTCGGCCAATATAATGATTGCGGATAATGCCCAATTCAAAGGGTATACCAGATTCATTGGAAAATCCGATGGCAGCAGGAACGCCAGAGTCGGGAATCGGAATAACCAAATCCGCTTCAACTAGAGATTCCCTTGCCAATTGCCTACCAAATTCTTTACGTGTTTCATAAACACTGCGCCCTCCCATTATGGAATCTGGTCTGGCAAAATAGATATATTCAAAGATACAAGGACGGGCGGGGCGTGGGGGAAAAGGATAATGAGATTGGATACCATTGTCAGTGATTACAACAACTTCACCATTATTAATTTCCCGGACGAATTCAGCGCCTATAATATCGAGAGCACATGTTTCTGAAGCAAGAATTGTGGCATCTCCTAATTTCCCCAAAACAAGAGGGCGGATGCCAAGAGGGTCGCGTGCGCCGATCAATTTTTTATTGGTCAAACCTGTGAAGGCATACGCGCCTTCAACTTGAAGCAAGGCCTCAATAAACCTTTCGGTAAAACCACTTTTTTCACTTTGGGCAACACAGTGCAAAATAACTTCTGTATCGGAGGTGGTTTGAAAAATAGCGCCGTCTTTAATTAATTGATCACGCAAAGTCAGCGCATTGGTAAGATTGCCATTATGACATACCGCAAAGCCACTTGAATGCAGATCTGCAAACAAAGGCTGCACATTTCTTGAAACGCTATCGCCTGTTGTTGAGTATCTCACATGACCAATGGCAGCATGTCCTTTAAGTTTATCGATCACAGGGCGTTTGGTGAAATGATCTCCCACCAAGCCCATCCGGCGTTGAATATTAAAGCGCTCTCCGTCATAGGCAATAATACCAGCGCCTTCTTGTCCGCGATGTTGTAATGCATGGAGACCAAGAGCGGTTAGAACCGCAGCATCTGGGTGATTGAAAACGCCAAAAACACCACATTCTTCATGGAGCTTATCATCATGTAATAATGGAGTGCGCAAGGAAGAAAATGGCAGCTGTTTATTTATCTTATTATGAAAGTTGCTATTGGGATCAAATTGCACTCATTTTGCTCCTTGAGTTAATACTGTACTCAGTTTACCGACCGGTTCCTAAAAGTTGATTTAAGTTTTTCTTGTTCTGCACAGTATCATCTGATCCGGGGGCTTGTGGTTGCACAGAACCATCTCCCGTAGTATTATTCTTTTGTACGGGCTTGTTTTTTATAACAGAATCGAGAAATTGCGCTACAATATCATAAGGCTCTTCAGGAAAAAGTGAAATTAAACTTTGTCCAGTACCTTGAATAAGGGTTAAACTTCGGGCCTCAGTTATCCATTTTGGATGATCTTTTTTTGGAACCAGCGCGCTAAAAAAGATATAGAGTATGGAGATAACAACAAGCCCGCGCGCCAATCCAAACACGAATCCCAGTGAGCTTTCTAAAACACTCATTTGGCTATCAAACAGCATGTTTGAGAGTTTGATCGCCACATAAGTCAATATGACAAGCACGATAACAAACACGCCGCCTGCAAAGGCAGCCTGCTCCACAGTGCTAGAGCCAATATATTGGTTAATCTCTGCTCGGTAATTAAGGATGAGGTAAATAGGCGCAACGATTGCTCCAATCCACGCGATTAATGTGAATATTTCTCGAGTGAAACCACGGATCATCGCCAGAAAAGCCGAGAGTAAAGAAAACGCTATAAGAAAAAAATCAAGCCCCGACATTCATCTTGTCCTTTAACGCCAACCGGACATTCTATTTATTTATAGCACATCCGACTTAAAATGATCTATTTCTTTAAGATACTATCAGTTCGTCATTCCAGCGAAAGCTAGAATCTCATAATAATTTCAAAGAGATCCCAGCTTTTTCTGGGATGACGATGGTTATTTTTATATGTAAATACGACAAGGTCATTCTATATCGGATCAACTATAAATCATGTTATTCCAGAAGTCATATGTAGCACAACTTTTTGCTTTATGCCCCATCTATATGGGACTGTATTTTATCGATCAAGGTTTAATTTTTACGAGCGGCAATCTCTGCGGTCAGGTCGATAAGATGGTTTAAAGAACAGATCGTTAGGGTTTCATCTGTATTGGTTAACTTTGTTGCAGCTGGGAGGGTGATTCTATCAAATCCAAGCTTTTTAGCCTCCTTTAGGCGGGTATCAATTCGATGCACTGAGCGCACAGCACCTGACAAGCTTACCTCACCACAGTAAACCCCTGTATTAGAGAGTGGCACATTCGCAAGAGCAGAGACAAGAGCGGCCGCAACAGCCAAATCAGCAGCCGGTTCAACAATTTTCAAACCTCCCGCAACGTTCAAATACACATCTAGTGTGCCAAATTGCAAACCGCACCTAGCTTGTAAAACAGCTAAAATCATAGACAAGCGCCCCGGATCCCAACCAACAACAGCTCGTTTCGGTGTGGCGAAGCTTGTAGGTGCAACAAGAGCTTGAATTTCAACAAGTACCGGACGTGTGCCTTCCATACCCGCAAATACGGCTGAGCCTGGGGCTTGCTCTTCGCGTTCGCTGAGAAAAAGTTCAGATGGGTTGGCAACTTCAGTTAACCCCTCATTGCGCATTTCAAACACACCAATTTCATCTGTCGGTCCAAAACGGTTCTTCACAGCCCGTAATATGCGAAAGTTCTGGCCTCGATCCCCTTCAAAATAGAGCACGGTATCGACCATATGCTCGACAACTTTAGGGCCTGCAATTTGACCATCCTTGGTGACATGGCCAACAATCATAAGAGCGGTATTGGTTTTTTTGGCCAGCCGTATGAGGGCTTGCGTGCAAGCCCTGACCTGAGACACTGTTCCAGGTGCAGAATCCAGTAAATCAGACCAGAGGGTTTGAATGGAATCGATTATAATCAAGTCGGGAGGATCTTGGTCCTCTAGTGTTGCCAGAATATTTGCGAGATTTGTTTCTGCAGCAAGATGGACAGGCATATCTTGAACATTGAGACGCTCTGCTCGCAAACGAATTTGTGCAGTCGCCTCTTCACCAGAAAAGTAAAACGCTTTATGATCATTGTCCGCCAGTTTGGCTGCGACTTGCAACAGCAGGGTCGACTTACCAATTCCAGGATCACCGCCAACTAGAATAGCTGATCCTGGAACCAGCCCCCCGCCTGTTACGCGGTTTAATTCTGCAATACCAGATAACATCCGGTCGGCTTGACCTGTTCCATCTTTATTCGGATCTTTTAATGTTTCCAGTTGAATAATGTTCCCGCGAGAAGCATGTCCTTTTGGTCCAGCCCCAATACCGCCTGTCGTTACACTTTCTTGTATTAATGTATTCCATTCTCCGCACGCGCCGCATCGGCCAACCCACTTTCCAGAGCTTGCACCACAGTTTTGACAGACATAGTTTTTTCCAACTTTTGCGGCCTTTGCCATTGCTGATACCTCTAATTTTCCATAATGGCATGAATGTTGCCAGATTAATCCCTGAGATATGGATATTAGAAGATTAACGCACTGAAATAAATCAGTCTGTTTCAGAAAAACACAGGTTTTAGAGACTTTTTAAGACAGGCGAAGTCGACAGAGGTTGAGGGCGGGCAGGCCGCGAGTAAAAGCACAGCAAAGGCAAGAGTTATGAATACAGAATTCTTATACAATCAGAAAATGCATGTTAGCCGTACGGATTCCATAGAAGAAGAAAATTTTATTTCTATGATATTCTCTTACGTGCGGATGGCTTGGCGTCGTAAATTCATTATTGCTGGTACACTTGTTGTAGGCATTCTCATGACAGTGTTTGCGGCATTGTTGGTTCGTCCAAATTATACAGCGCACACCACCATAATGGTGAATACAGAAAAACCCAATTTTATTCCCGGACAAGAAGCATCCGTGACGAACGTTCGCTCAGATCTTCTTATCAACAGCGAGATTGCCATTTTACAATCTATGCCATTGCTCAAGCAAGTTGTGCGGAATATGGGTTTATTAAACAAACCGCAAAGTCACACCTCAACACTTAGAAAAATCCTAAAGCGTATTTCAGGGTATACAGAGCCATATCTTGGAATTAATCTTGTAAATGGTGACCTGAAATTACATCAAGATCACTTGAGTAATGAAACCAAAATAGAACAAATTGCAAATCGTATCAAAAATAACTTGAGTGTTTCACTGGTTCCCAAAACAGTTTTAATCAAAATTGAACACAGAAGTCAGGATCAATACTTCCCACAAAATGTTGTTAACGAGATTGCCAACACATACATTCGTCAACAATGGGAGGCTCGTCTTAAAAGTATTGAAACAGCAAGCGTATGGCTTAGTGAGCGTATTAGCAAACTACAAAGCAATTTAAGAACATCAGAAAGAGCTCTACAAGAATTTAAGATTGACAATAACCTTGTGAATGCTGGCGATCAGACGCTAAGCGAAAAGCAATTCATTTCAATTAATGAGCAGCTTATTCTTGCAAAAGCAAAGCTACAGGAGAACGAGCTTCGTTATAGACAGTTGGAAAAAGTCCTAAACCAGGGGCAGAACGAAGCGAAATTGACCGAAGTTGTTAATTCTGAAACGCTTGAGAATTTAAGAAAGTCCTTTATCGATGTGGCAAAGCGTGAAGCTGAATTATCAAGTCAATATAACTCAAGGCATCCTCGCTTGATTGCAGTTCGGGCAGAGCTGAATGACGTTAATCAGCAAATCAGACAAGAAGCGCGCCGCGTTCTTATTACAGCAAAAAATGAATATCAAGTTGCAGAAGTTCGAGTGCAATCTCTAGAAGAAAGTTTGTCTCGAAGCTTGCAAAAAACAAATATATCAAAAACAGCAGCCATTCGTTTGCAAGAGTTGCAACAAGATGTAGAAGCTAACCGCACGCTTTATAAAACGTTTATTGACCGCCACAAAGAAATATCAGAGCAAAAGACCTTAGCGCATTCAGACTTCAGACTGGTCTCCCCTGCAACGTCCACGAAGGCGAGTGATCTTACACGAAATAGGGTTAAAGTTTTTGTAGTTGGCTTTGTTGCTTCCATGATGTTGGCTTTAGGTCTTGCTCTATTACTGGAAAAAATCGATTCTTCTTTCCGCACTCGTCGTCAGGTCGAATTAGAAACAGGGCTACCATGCTTGGTCTCAATGCCGTTGCTGAAAGATGAGGATACCCAAGATGGCAATGAGATTTTACCCATTATGGATTATAGCGTTGCAAAGCCGAATTCTCTTTTCTCAAATACACTGAGCAGATTATCTTATGAGCTTGATCATATTAATCCGCAAATCCAATCTCAAATTGGAGCCAAAGTGTTTATGTTTACCTCTGCTGTTCCAAATGAGGGTAAAACACTTTTAACACTTAATTTTGCTAGATACATAGCTCTAAAAAACTCCAGAGTTCTTATTGTGGATGGTGATTTAAGACGAGCTTCATTGTCCGAGTATATTATTCCTGATAACGGAGATTCTCACCTGATTGATGCTCTACAAGGCAATGTCTCTTGGCAGCAGGTTTTGCGCAGAGATGAAAAAATAGGACTTGACGCTTTGCCTTGCCGGGTCGGAGAACATGACTTCATGCGCCTTTTAAGTTCTGATAATATGCAAAGGCTTATGGCAGAAGCGCGTGCGTCTTATGATTATATTATTATTGACTCTCCGCCTATTATGCCGGTGCCTGATGTTTTTGCACTCAAAGAACATACCGATGTATCTGCGATGATTGTTGAATGGGGTGCTACGCCAATGTCAGTTGTTTCAGAGGCGATCCGATCCTTCAACAGCAAAGGCCATGAGTTCTCAGGTGTTGTTCTCAATAAAGTAGATATGGAACAAATCAAAGACTATGAGCCGTTTGCCAGCCATTATGGATCATATGGTGCGATGAACTATTAAATTTGAACTGATCCAGATTTAAATGGTTTGTTTTTCATGATACTTACAGTCTGTCATTCCAGCGAAAGCTGGAATTTCAGGAGAGCTGCAAAGAGATCCCCGCTTTCGCTATGATGGCAGTGGTTAATTTCATATTTGAGTAAAACAAATCTAAATTGATGCCCCACATCAACCGTCATACACCGTAAGGAATAGGGCTGTGACATACAATAATGTTTTGATAGGCGCAGTGGTCATTGGCCGCAATGAAGGAGAGAGACTACGCGCCTGCCTTGAAACAGTAAAAGATCAAATCCAGTCCGTTGTCTATGTTGATTCTGGTTCTACAGATGGAAGTGTTGAATTAGCTTATGATCTTGACATTGAAGTCGTTCGTCTGGACACCTCAATTCCCTTCACAGCAGCGCGAGCACGCAATCAGGGGTTCTACCAATTGATGGCACAATATCCCCATATTCGCTATGTGCAGTTTATTGATGGGGATTGTGAGCTATGTTCTAGCTGGGTAGAAACGTCTCTCGGATATTTAAAACAAACACCCGATGTTGCAGCTGTTTGCGGTCGCAGATATGAGCTTTACCCTGACCAATCAGTATATAATAAACTTTGTGATATGGAGTGGAACACGCCAATTGGTAAAACGAAAGCATGTG
The DNA here is from genome assembly GCA_039033475.1 of Pseudomonadota bacterium. Lineage (GTDB taxonomy): Bacteria > Pseudomonadota > Alphaproteobacteria > Rhizobiales > CBDHHC01 > JBCCCO01. The sequence goes on from JBCCCO010000008.1 coordinate 10,403, forward strand.
GTGGTGATGTTATGATCCGCGTGAGTGCTTTGCAAGATGTGAACGGGTACAATGACGCTCTTATTGCAGGTGAAGAGCCTGAGCTTTGTGTTCGATTGCGGGAGAAAAATTATAATATCTTACGTATCGATGCAGATATGACTTTGCATGATGCAAACATGATGCATTTTGAGCAATGGTGGAAACGTTCGGTTAGGGCAGGGCATGCATATGCACAAGTTAGCTGTCTCCACAAAGCCTCAAAGAAAGGCATTTGGAAAACACAGACACGGCGCGCACTCATATGGGGTTTGCTGCTACCGATGATGATACTTGGAGCTATCGCCTATAATCCGGTGTTTTCTCTGGCGCTGCTGATCTACCCACTCCAGATCTGCCGGCTCGCTATGGCTAAAGGTATGATGAGAAAAACATCATGGCTTTCAGCAACTTATCTTGTCATTGGGAAATTTGCCGAAGCGCAAGGAATTCTCAAATATTATCTGCGTAAAATGAGACGTGAGCAGCCCATGCTTATTGAATATAAACAGAGCTCTTGAGTAAATCAATGCGTATCGCGTATTTTGTAAATCAGTATCCAAAAGTCAGCCATAGTTTCATTCGGCGCGAAATTCAGGCCTTGGAAAAACATGATCTTGAAATTGTTCGCATTGCCTTACGTAGCGATAAGGATGAATTGGTTGATCCAAAAGATGTAAAAGAATATGGAAATACGCATTTTATTTTACAACAATCTTTCTTATTCATTCTTTTATCCTTTTTTCAATGCTTGGTGACACGCCCAAAAAGCTGGTTCTCTACTTTGATGCTAGCGCTTAAATTAGGCGCTCGGTCAGAAAGAGGTGTGCTCTATCACTTTCTTTATTTTGTTGAAGCATGTGTATTGCTAAAGCTAGCACATCGTTTTGATGTAAGTCATATTCACGTCCATTTTGGCACAAATTCCAGCACAGTTGTTATGCTATCTTATAGGCTTGGTGGACCACCTTATAGCATTACAATTCATGGCCCAGAAGAATTTGACAAACCACAAACGATCAGCCTCAGTGAAAAAATTAATCATGCTTGTTTTGTTATTGGAATTTCATCTTTTACAAAAAGTCAGTTATTACGCTGGGCACCTTTTGATCAATGGAACAAAATTTCAACGGTGCATTGCGGTGTTGATCACACTTTCCTTAATGCTGATGTGCGCCCTGCACCAGATCTGAGGCGGTTGGTTTGCGTTGGTCGGTTATGTGAGCAAAAAGGCCAATTGCTCTTGTTGCAAGCCTTAAAAGAGATGAAATTAGAAGGCAATGATTTCCAGTTGGTTCTCGCAGGCGATGGCCCGATGCGCGCTGAGATTGAAGCCTATATTCAAGAGAATGATTTATCCTCTAAGGTTCAAATTACAGGGTGGATTGATGGTCAGCGCGTACGTGAAGAAATCATAAAATCTCGTGCGTTAGTCTTGCCAAGTTTTGCTGAAGGTTTGCCTGTTGTGCTCATGGAAGCTATGGCTTTGAAACGCCCGGTGATTTCAACATATATTGCAGGCATTCCTGAACTTATTATTCCAGAGCAAAATGGCTTCCTGGTTTCCGCAAGCAATATGGCTGAATTAAAAAACACGCTTGCAACTGTTCTGGATATGGACATAGAACAACTCAGAAATATGGGAGAAAAAGGACGGTCATCCATATTAGAGCGACATGATATTCAAAAGGAAGTTTTTAAGCTTTATAAAAAATTTAAGAGTGTTGTGACATCTGAGAATCTAAATGAGTAACCCAATTTAAAATGGTATTATTAGGGTAGAATGTATTGTTAGAAAATTCACAAAATAAAAAAACCTCCATCATCCAGCTTTCGCGGCAATGACGATGAGAAATTCTGGAATGATGGCATAAAGATTAAGGAACCGGGGCTATGCTTTTCCTATTAGGAGTGTTGTGTTTCATTCTCTCACTCTACATCTTTTTACAAATTGCATTTCTTGTCACTCAAATTATGGCGTCCTTTCTCCCAAAGAAAAGTCAGATAGGTGAGCCTTTAAAGTTTCCAAATACGATTGTTCTCATACCTGCGCATAATGAAGAAAAGGTCATCTCTGAAACGCTATGTCAATTGAAGTCAGTTGCGCCGCAAGATTTGCGTATTATTGTCATTGCGGATAACTGTAGCGATAATACAGCGCAGTGTGTTCAGGAAAATGGTTATGAAGTTATTATAAGGAATGATGTTGAGTGCCGTGGTAAAGGATATGCCTTAAGCTACGGAATAGATTACTTGCGCTCCTCACCACCAGAAGTTGTGGTTTTTATTGATGCGGATTGCAAGGTGCATAATGGAGCGATTGAACGGATTGCCTCTCAAGCCAACGAGCAACAACAGCCCATTCAAGCTTTATACCTCATGGAAAGAGCAGAGACGGCTAGTTTAACACAAAAAATTGCATCATTCGCATTTACGCTGAAAAATTATGTTCGTTTGTTAGGCTTAAAAAATATTGGGGTGCCGACACATTTGGTTGGCACGGGTATGGCATTTCCCTGGGATATCATTAAAAACGCAGACCTTGCATCAGGAAATATTGTCGAGGATATGAAGCTCGGGATGGATCTTGTTAGGCAGGGATATCACCCATGCTTTTGTCCTGATGCATGTGTTACAAGTAAATTCCCAGAAACGGAACAGGCTTTGCAAACACAAAAAACAAGGTGGTCTCACGGTCATTTAAAAATGATTTTAACTGAAGCCATTCCACTATTCAAAGAGAGTGTAAAACAAAGAAGTTGGCGTATATTTTTATTTGCATACGATCTGACAGTTCTGCCTGTTACATTGCTGATGGTGGCGCTTTTCAGCATGACTTTGATAACAGGTGTATTTTACATAGCAGGATTATCTACTTATGCACTTTTTTTAAATATCCTATCCGTTATATTATTATCAATTAGTTTGGTTTTAACATGGGCAGCTTACGCAAAGCATCTGATCGCGGTCAGTGATTTAAAATCACTCCCAAATTACGTCTTATTCAAATTGAATATTTATAGAAAATTTCTCACTAAGCGGGAAGAAAAATGGGTGCGCACAGAACGTAAATAATTATAGCCCCTGAGCCTGACTAAAAATGCTCATAGTGAATATTTTGGGCGAATATTGTGGAGAGTGATCTGGGGCACATTTAAATCTCTTCAAGTCTTCTCTATGCTTTACATATTTAGGCCCTGGGGAATTTCAACTTGAATTGCATTCAGTTGACAAGGTCTAATGTATTGATACCGTACAATTTTTTACGCAAAACCAGTGTCTGCTTTTGCGTGATGTGTTCCAGCAGGCTTACAAGGGGAAGGGCTTATGGACTTAGGTTTAGATGTGATTGTCTGGGATGATCTGCTGCCATTTGTACTCGCCCTTTTGGCTGCGGGAGTAATCGCTGGTTTTTTAGCGGGTCTCTTGGGCATTGGAGGGGGAGGGATTTTGGTCCCCATTCTTTATGAGTTGTTTACACTTGTTAATGTTGATCCAAGTATAAAAACACATCTTGCTGTAGGCACTTCTCTGGCTGTTATTATTCCGACATCAATTCGTTCGTTTATGGCGCATAATGCTAAGGGCGTGGTTGATAAAGACGTATTACAAAAATGGGGGCTTCCCGTCTTCTTTGGTGTTTTAATTGGCGTTGCTCTCGCCAGCTTTATTGATGGTGCTGTATTGCGTTTGATTTATGCATTAACAGCTTTAATCATTGCCGTGAAATTATTCTTTATATCTGATAGTTTTTCATTTGGTAGTAAAGTTCCAGGTCCTCCGGTTTCAACTCTTACAGGTGGGCTATTCGGAATTGTCTCAACGCTTATGGGTATTGGTGGCGGCGTGCTAATTTCCACTATGATGACGCTTTACAGTCGTAGCATTCATCAAGCAGTTGCAACGGCCTCTGGGTTTGGGCCGATTATTGCGGTTCCAGCTGTGCTTGGATATATTTGGGCCGGTTGGGGTGCTGATAATTTGCCTTTGGGCTCAATTGGTTATGTGAGTTTGATTGGCTGCCTTTTGGTGGCTCCATTGAGTGTTTTGGCCGCTCCTATAGGGGTACGCGTTTCACATGGGTTATCAAAGCGCAAACTCGAAATTGCATTTGGCATATTCTTAAGCATTATGTCTGCTCGTTTTTTGTGGAGCTTGATTGGTGATCTCGGTTAAATGTGATAATGAGATGCATTTTTGGCTCTAATAATAATGATTAATCCTATTGTAAATCTATACCTCGAATGTATTTGAACATATGGAATCGCAAGACAGTCGAAAATACCCCACACAATTGGCCGCTCGGTTATGCAGCCATCTAGAGCGTATTTATCCAAGCCATGATATTAAGAAATTATGCCAAGATGTGCAGACTGCCTACTGGGGTAATGGCATTGAACCTCGCAGACGAGCGCGTATGCCAGGAAATTCTTTATGGTCAGAAAAGGATAATACATTAATTACATACGGGAATTCCATTATAGATGGTGCGCATACACCTTTAGATTTGTTGGATGATTTTTTACTGACCTGCTTGGATGGTGTTATATCAGGGGTCCATATATTACCCTTTTTTCCATATACCTCTGATGATGGTTTTGCCGTGACTGATTATTATCAGGTCAATAGCTCCTTGGGCAGCTGGAGCCATATTTCACGTATTGCTGATAACTTCACGCTTATGAGTGATCTTGTTATCAATCATATGTCCTCACAAGGGGAGTGGTTTTCACAATATCGACAAGATAAAGCACCAGGCAACCGTTTCTTTTTCGAAGCCAATATTGAGGATGATATCTCACAAGTGGTTCGACCCCGTGCGCATCCCTTATTAAGAAAGGTTGAGACTGTTAACGGCACGCGTCATGTGTGGTGCACCTTCAGTCATGATCAGGTGGATTTTGATTTTTCAAACCCCGATGTTTTGCTTGAATTTTTAAAAATTATGCGTTTCCATATTAACAAGGGGGTTCGGACCATACGTTTAGACGCGGTCGCCTTCATGTGGAAACAAATTGGGACGCGCTGTATCCATTTGCCTCAAACACATGAAATTGTTCGCCTTATGCGCACACTTGCAGATTACAGTGACGAAAAAATTATCCTTATCACAGAGACCAATGTTCCCAACGCAGAAAATTTAAGTTATTTCGGGAATCGTAATGAAGCTCATGCAATATACAATTTTTCATTGCCACCTTTGATTGTTCACGCTCTACTATTTGGAACATCCCAATATTTGAATGCATGGCAAATGGCTATGCCGCCAGCACAATTAGGTTGTGCATATTTTAATTTTGTTGCGTCACACGATGGTATTGGGATGCGTCCGGCTGAAGGATTGCTTCCCGATCAAGAGATCAGTCAAATGATAGATCTTTTAGAAAATCATGGTGGCAGGCTGAGCAAACGCGCCGTTAACGGTGGTGGTGAAAAAGTTTATGAAGTGAATATTGCGCTATTTGATGCTTTTCAGGGAACGCAAGATGGCCTTGATACTTTACAGAAAGAGCGTTTTTTATGTTCTCAAAGTGTAATGATGGCGCTCGAGGGAATTCCTGGGTTTTATATTCACTCTCTATTGGCCACATCTAATGATTACGCTTTTCTTGAAAAAACAGGTCATAATCGTTCTATCAATCGCCACCAGTGGGACTACACGAAACTTAACATGCTTTTAAATGACCCAAAGTCAGTACAAAACCAAATTTTGCTCGAATTAAAACGTAGGATTAAAATTAGGTCTCAACAAGCTGCGTTTCATCCCAACGCGACGCAGTTCACATTACAACTGGGCACCAAGCTTTTTGGTTTTTGGCGGCAAAGTCTTGACCGCTCCCAAAGTATTTTTGCCATTGCAAATGTGACACATGAGACTGTGACATTGCCGCTGATCAATCTGAATTTGATAGAAGGGGACCAGTGGATTGATTTGCTATCAAGCGATAGTATAGCCTCTAAAACCAGCGATCTGGAATTTGCCCCTTATCAATGCAGGTGGATTAGCAATCAGTTATAAGCTTGCGTTGTCGGCTTCAACGGCTTCATTGAGTTCTTGCAAGAGATCAGGAATAGCAGACTGTATACGGCGCCAATTCGGAATAAATGGGGCTTCCATTGGATTGTCTAAAAATACTTGACCAGCTTCGACTATATTAGCCGCAAACAATTCGACTGCTTCTTCATCTTTATGTCTATCGACAATAAGGCCGTTCATCACAGCGTCATTATAATAAGCTTCAATGATGTCTAGCGCTGTACGCAGGTAGATTGCCTTTAAAGTTCGGAACGTTTCTTGGTGAAAAACAATGCCATCTAATGCAAGTTTTCTAAAAATCACTTTGGCAATGTCCATAGACATGCGTGATAGCCCTTGTTTTGGGTTGTCTTTTGAGAGAGATTGATGTTTGTGGTCATATTTATCGGCAATATCAACTTGGCAGATGGTACGCTCATTCAGATTGCGCCACACCTCAGATAAAATTCCAATTTCCAAACCCCAGTCAGATGGAATGCGAATATCAGGAAGGATAGAGGTGCGCATGGCAAACTCACCAGCAAGGGGATAGCGAAAGCTTGCAAGATAATCAATGTAGGCATTATTACCAATTATTTTTTTAAGGCCAATAAGCAGTGGGGTTACAAGTAGGCGAGTAACGCGCCCATTTATGCGACCGTCACCTATGCGTGGGTAATAACCCTTGGAGAAAAGATAATTGAATGATGGGTTCGCAACCGGATAAACCAGTTTTGCAAGCAGATCACGGGAGTAAGTTGTAATATCGCAATCATGCAAGGCAATGACTTCTGTTTTTGCTGAAGCAAGTACATAGCCAATGCAATACCATACATTGCGCCCTTTCCCCAATTCAAGAGGTGCCAGATTACCTGATTTTAGTTTTTGATCAATTTCTTGTAATTTAGCTCCATCATTCCATAGTACTTTATGCTCTTGCGGAAGTTTTGAAAAATAGTCTTTGGCGTATTTATATTGGGTTTCATCAGCACGATCAAGACCAATGACAATATGATTGAGGTAGGGAACATGACTGAGTTGTTCTATAATATTATGAAGCGCTGGACCTTCAAGTTCAGAAAATAAACATGGTAAAATGAGAGTAATTGGCCTTTTTTTAGAAAACTGAACAAGTTGTTGCTCAAGTATATCTAAAGATGGGTTCGTCAAATTATGTAGCGTTGCGACCAATCCAGATTGATGATAATCATTCATGCTTTTTCACGAATCCTGATAGTAATATCCATGTTTCTATTCCATATCTTGGTTTCTAAGTATCTGCTCAACGGCTTGCACCCACCCTTCAGGGCCAGGTAAGGTTGTGCGAAAAATATGTCCTTGTTGCTCACCCTTTAATTTTGGCAATGGTGCATTATTAGGGTTTGATACAATAACTCCTATGTCAGCTGTTTCAATCATTTCAATATCATTTGGTGCATCGCCTAAAGCGACAGAGAATACAGCCTCACCCGTATTAGGCTCTATTTCTGATAAGATGAACTTCATAAGATCCGCTTTGCTATCCTCTTTTGTAAGAGTTAAAAAGCGCCCTCCCTTCCTTGCATATATTCCATGCCGTTTGAGAAGCGCTTCAAATACAACCTGCTTTTGCCTCGTGCCTGTCCAAAGACCTGGCTCAGAAAATTGCCTTTGTTTCGCAAGAGCTGCTCGCTCAAGTGTTAAGCCTGTTTTATTTGAAATATCTTCCACGCTCCATTGCGAAAAACCAGTGAAATGGGCCCTAAATTCGAGTGGTAGCCGCATTACAGCACGCAAAATACCGTCATATATCTCTGTATTATAGTGTGTTATTTGCGCTCCAGGTGTCAGTATACCCGCACCATTTTCGACAATAGCAGGGTATGCCTCAAGTTTCATCTCTTTTTGAATTTCAAAGATTTCAGCGGCAGTTTTGCTGCTTGCCAATATCACAGGAATGGATTTGTGCTTCAGTGTTTCCAGCATGCTTAAAGCTGGCGTAAAATCATACGTGTTGTGGCTTAATAAAGTACCATCCAGATCTGTAAATATGATAAGTTTTGTCATGTTCGGATCTAACCATAAAAATTCTGCCACGTCAGCTTTTTAGATTGTGTTGATACATAGTAAACATAAATAAAGTAAAGAGAAACTATGAAGATTTTAGTAGCATGTGACAAATTTCGTGGGGCGTTGACAAGTCTTGCTGCAAATGAAGCCATCGCTAGAGCTGTACGCGAGGTTTTTCCTAAAGCAAAACTTGATATTAAGCGCATCGCTGATGGAGGAGAAGGTACGTCTCATGCTTTTATTGAAGCCTATAACGGTGAACTTATAACGAGTATAGTCGAAAATCCATTTGGCAAATCATATGAAGCTTATTGGGGCTGGGTTGAAGTAGAAAAAACTGCAATCATTGAAATTTCCGCAATGGCCGGTCATCATTGTCTTTTAGGAGATGCTCTTGATCCCACATGTGCCTCTAGTTATGGCCTCGGGCAAGTTATTGCACAAGCATTGGATCGAGGAGTCAAAAAATTTATCATTGGACTGGGGGGAAGTGTAACGATTGACGGTGGAGCTGGTGTTTTAGAAGCTCTCGGTGTTAGGTTTATATCAGCGCAGGGCGAACGTCTTTCCCATGTTGCGGGGACTGGTTTGTCTCAAATTTCCCGCATTGACTTTCATCAGATGGATCCTCGGCTCTCTGGGCTTGAATTCATTATAGCCGCCGATATTGATAGTCCGCTTCATGGCAAGATGGGTGCCGTTCAGATGTTTGGTGAGCAAAAAGGCTTGCAAAGAAATGACTTTGAAGCCTTTGAACAGGGGCTGTCACATTTTGATCAATGCCTCGCAAAAGCGCTTAATCGTGCTCCATTAGCGGATCAGCCTGGAGCTGGAGCTGCGGGTGGATTATATCTGGGGTTGTCCGCACTTATAGGCGTAAATCAGTCTAATCGGATCCAGATCAAAAATGGTTTTGACTTACTATCAAAAGCTTATGGATTTGACGAGCGTATTCATGACAGTGATTTGATTTTAACAGGAGAAGGAGCGTTTGATAATCAATCTCTTGTTGGTAAAGGAACAGGGCGACTAGCCAAGCTTGCAAAACAGCATCGCAAACCCCTTATTGTCTTTACCGGAAAGATAGATATTAACTATATTGATTTTAAACACTCTGGGGTCACTGCTATCTTTCCTATAGCGCCTCGACCAATCTCATTGGATGATGCTCTAAGAAACGCAAGCATGTATCTTAACCAAAGTGCATATAATGCCCTATCCGTTCTTAAGGCCGGAGGTTCAGTTTTTTATAGAGAATAATGGATATATTATAGATTAAAAGCTGCGAATAAGGTATTGTCTTAAAAGATAAAATAGAATCATTTTCAATCTTGCCGTGAGCTTGAGCTAACCATGTTTGATGAAATGCGAGGAGATAGAGCAGGCGTTCGTTTACCTTACGAGAAAATCAATCAATGGCTTGAGAAAGCTGGACCAGAGCTTTTACAACAAAAAAGCGCAGAGATAGAAGCCATTTTTCGCCGTATTGGAATTACTTTTGCCGTTTATGGGGAAGGGGGTGATCCAGAGCGGCTCATTCCTTTTGATATTGTCCCCAGAGTATTTTCTGCAAGTGAATGGCGCAAGCTATCACGCGGCGTTATACAACGTGCCAGAGCCCTTAATGCTTTTTTATACGATGTTTATCACCGTGGTGAAATTCTCAAAAAAGGCATCATTCCTGAAAGCCTCGTTTACCAAAATAAAGCTTTTCTCCCACAAATGATTGGTGTGACGCCACCTGGTAAAGTTTACAGTCATATTGTTGGTGTTGACATCGTCAGAACTGGAGAAAACGAGTTTTATGTTCTGGAAGATAACTGCCGTACGCCCTCAGGTGTGAGCTACATGTTGGAAAACCGGGAAATCATGCTGCGTATGTTCCCTGAATTGTTTTCTTCAAACGCTGTAGAAGATATTGATGAGTATCCAGGCGCGTTGCGCAGAACGCTGGAAGATGTCGCCCCGTTATCAGCAAGTCGAGTACCCACATGTGTTCTCATGACCCCTGGGCCATTTAATAGTGCATATTATGAGCATTCCTTACTCGCTGATCTTATGGGTATTGAATTGGTAGAGGCGTATGATCTCTTTGTTGATCATGATAAAGTTTGGATGAAAACAACAAAGGGGCCAAAGCAGATTGATGTGATCTATCGCCGTATTGATGATGATTTTTTGGATCCTCTTGTCTTTCGACCCGATAGTATGCTTGGTGTCCCGGGTTTGTTTCATGCGTATTGCAAAGGGAATGTGACCCTATGTTCAGCGCCAGGAAGTGGTATTGCTGATGATAAAGCAATTTATATGTATGTGCCGCAAATGATCAGTTTTTATTTGGGGGAAACGCCAATTTTAGAGAATATCCCCACATGGTATTGTGCCAAAGATGATGATTTAAAATACGTGCTTGAGCATTTAGACGAGCTTGTTGTGAAAGAAGTGCATGGCTCGGGCGGATACGGCATGTTGATTGGCCCACATGAAACAAAAGAAAATATAGAACTGTATCGTAGGCGCATTGAAGTCAATCCTGCGGAGTTCATTGCCCAACCTACATTGCAGCTTTCGACATGTCCAACAATGAAAGATGGTGAGGCTGTAAGCCGTCATGTGGATTTTAGGCCATTTTGTTTGGTGGGTAAGCAGACGTGCTTGGTGCCAGGTGGGCTGACGCGCGTTGCCTTGCGTGAGGGGTCTCTCGTGGTCAATTCCTCCCAAGGGGGCGGTGTAAAAGATACCTGGATCTTGACGGAGTAACGTATGCTAAGCCGCACAGCAGAGAATTTGTATTGGATGGCGCGGTATATAGAGCGTGCCGACAGTACTGCCCGACTGGTGGAAATGGCAAATAGAATTGCCATTGTGCCTGGAGAAGATAATTTAAATGAATGGCGTTCAATAGCGGCAGTTGCTGGTTCTCACCATTTGCTACCGAGCGATAAAAATGGCTTTGATAAACACACAATTTTGCGTCATCTCATTATAGACACTCAAAACCCTTCATCCATTTGTTCGTGTATTACTAAGGCCCGAGAAAATGCAAGGGCTGTGCGGACGGCACTTACTCAAGAAATGTGGGAAGCGATCAATAATGGATGGCGTAAGCTGCAATCTGTAGATGAACAAGATCTTGTAAGAAATCTATCTGACTTAATGGATTGGGTTAAAAACCGATCAGCCAGTTTGCGCGGCGCATCTGAGATTGGTATGCTTCGCAATGAAGGCTATGACTTTCTGAGATTGGGTGGATATGTTGAACGCGCTGATATGACATTGCGTTTATTAGATGTAAAGTATTACGTTTTACTGCCTGAAACTGAAGTTGTTGGAGGCGCGCGTGATCACCATCAATGGACATCCGTATTGCGTGCAGCTTCTGCATTGCGGGCCTATCACCATGTATACCGTGATGATTATAGCCCTTGGAAGATTGCAGATTTTTTAATCTTAAACCCGATGTTCCCCCGCTCTTTGATCTTTTGCTATGAGCAAATTGGGGTCTGCCTCAAACATTTGTTAAATGGATCAAGCCGCAGTCAAACCTGTTTTGCAACGGCAAATTCTGTTGTTGCACACTTGAGTGACATTGGTATGGGAGAAATTTTTCAAGAAGGCTTGCATGAATTTATTACGGAGAAAATTTTAATTAATCAACAATTGTCTTCAGAAATTGCAAAAGTCTTTTATTTTGAATAGAGAACTTTTTCTAGAATTATTTGAGCGTTGTTATGCTGCTTAATATTGACCATAAAATTCAGTATCACTATGACGGCAACCTGGATTTGGTGGCTTTAAACATCCGGCTTTTCCCGAGCCAATTTGCGTTACAAAATATTGTGTCTTGGAGGCTTCATGTTAATGGTTGCCAGATAAAAAATATAGCGAGAGCACCATTTGGAAATCAACATGCTTTATGGATTTCGCGAGATGAAAAAAATACATTAGAAATTATTGCTAAAGGGGAAATTAGAACCCGTGATCATGCTGGTGTGCTCAGCGGATTTAAAGATTATACACAAAGTGCTGTATTTTTACGACAGACGAAGCTCACACGAGTAAGTGAAGAGGTTTTGGATTTTGTCTCATCTCCTAATGCTAAAGATCCTCTTGATATTATGCATGGCCTGTCAGAGAAAATTCATCAAACCTTTGAATTCAATGACGAACAAAAAAATTCTGATTTAACAGCAACTCAAATTTTGCAACAAGATAAGGGCAATGCTCAAGATTATGCGCATCTTTTTGTTGCAGCAGCGCGCGCGCTTAATTATCCAGCCCGGTGTGTTATAGGATACCTTTGTTCTTCAGAAAAAGATAACGACAAAGCACAGAACAATAAAAATTCCTTACATACATGGGCGGAAGCAAAAGTGCCATCAATTGGTTGGGTGGGATTTGATAGTGTTTATAACATGTGTCCCACAGATCGCTATATTCGCTTGACTTGTGGTCTTGATGTATCCGATGCTGCGATACTTCGGACCCATATTACTGGAGCGCAATGGCAAGAAAATACTGATGTGATAATTTCGGAATTGGAAGAAGAGGGCGAAGTATAAGTCTTATTTTATTGCAACCACATCAACAGCAACAGAAACCGTATGGTCACCGCCGCCAATTAAAACACCGCCGATAGGGCTTATGTCATCATAATCCAAACCATAAGCAATCGTGATATGTTCGTTTGTCGGAATTATATTATTGGTTGGATCGAAATCAATCCAGCCCAACTCATTGCCACACCATACGGATATCCAGGCATGAGATGCATCTGTTCCTGTCAATTTTTGCAGCCCCTCTGGAGGATGTGTTAAAATATAACCACTCACGTAGCGTACGGGCAAGCGCATTGCTCGCAGGCATGCGATTTGCAAATGTGCAAAATCTTGGCAAACCCCGCGCTTGATTCTCAAGACTTCGCTGATAGGTGTTGAAATATCTGTTGCTGTATTATCGAATTGAAATTCATTAAAAATACGGCTTGTTAAATCCATGGCAACTTCATGTATTGACCGGTTTGGTATAAAAGACTTTTGAGCATATTGAAAAATATCAACATTTAACTGCGTGTGTTGTGACAAGCAGCTATATTTTAATACTTCTAAGTCGTTTGACGTATAAACCGCTTGTGCGATATCTTCCCAACTGGGAGAGCTGGTGATGTCCTTTGGTGTGTTTCCAAGAATTTCAATCTCACTTGTTGAAAAGAAGCTAAGATCAGAATGCTCTTTTTCAATGGTAATTAGTGAGGTTGGGTTTCCATTATAATCCGTAAAATTATTCTGTGAGGCCGGCGCAGGGTCAATATCCAGAGTATGAGATAAAATAGTTTGGTGATCTACATTGCGTGGTGACAAATGCAAAATATGATGGGATTGAATAACCGGAGCTAAATAATGATAATCAGTTTTATGTTGGATCGAATATTTCATGATTATACCGCTTGAGGTTTTGAATGGAGACGATGGGGTAATTCATCTGTCAAACTAAAGTATCGGCGGGATAAGACTTCGGATAGTATCGGTAAATTTTGTATCTGATGCTCAAGCGCTTTTGCAAGTGAAGGGCGTCGGCTATTTTCAATCTTAACCACATCAGTCATATTCAGTAAACGGGCTTCGGTATTCAGTTCGAGAATAATTTTTTGCTCCTCGGTTCGTACTGCATCATCTGCCGATTGAGGGAGTAAATTGATATGTTTCATCATTTCTGAGAGTTGGAAACACAGGCCTCTGGGGTTGTTTTCGTCTATGATTAACAAGTCTAAAACAAGAGATAAATCAGGTGCAAAACGATATCGTGATCGATATGTTATCAAGCTATCTGCCAATTTTAGCATAAAAAACAAGCGGCTTGTTTCATTTTGACTTTTTGGCTGGTCAACAAAAAGCATATGCAAGACTTCACAATGATTGAGCGCACGTTCTAGCCGCCGGCCAATCTCTAAAAAGCGCCAGCCATAATTACGTGTCATATTTTCTCTAACAATACCGCTAAATGCCGCCAGCGTTCGAATGCCTTCATTAAGCAAATCAATCGAGTCATCAGTGCGGATAGGGACAGCATCTTGCCACCATAACGGGTTGGCTTTAAAGCTATTTAGAGCCTCCCATGCCTCTAACGATAAGCGGTCGCGGATGAGTTGTGAGACATATAAAATGCGCTCTAACGCACCTTTTAGTCCAAAAGTGCCAACATTAGAGGAGCGCAAAATACGGATGAGTTCATTGATTTGGTTATGTCCCAGCTCTTCTGAGGGCAATTGGATGGATGTTCCTTCTTTCGTAATTAATATTTCGAGCGTTTTGCGTATTGCGTCAACATCGGGTTGTACACCGCGTTCTTCCTCAGTTTGGATCAAAGCACTGCGCATTAAACGCATAGTCCATTCAGTGCGTTCAACATATCGCCCAAGCCAAAATAAATTATCAGCGATGCGGCTTGGAAGATAACCATTATTACGATCAATTGTTTTGGGATTAATATTGGGCTTTAGCAAACTTTGATGCGCTTTGTTTTTATCTGTGAGAACCCAAACATCTCGCGCCAAGCCTTCTGGAGCATTTAAAGCAACAGATGTTTCTGGATTAACAGTCATTGCAATGCCGCCAGGAAGGAGCACATAGTCATCGTTTTGGCGTACTGCAAATAGTCTCATACCATAAGGGGTTGGTGCAAAGCCGTTTGCGTTCCAACTCGGAGAGGAGGCAAACTCACCTACTTGTTCGGCAATAAGGCCTTCACCTTTGAGACGTATATTCTCAAAAATGCTTTGCAAACTATCATTAGGGAGAGACAATAATTTTTGTCCAGTATCTGCAACGCCAGGTCGCCCCGTGCCCTCTCTAATGGGGCGTATGATATAATCATGGGTTTCATTTAAAACCATTTCGCGCATATTTTGATCACCAAGCCAGAAACGTTGGGCATCATGTAAAAGCAGATCCTCACCCAATAGGCTTTGGCACAATTGTGGCAAATGTGCACTTAAGCCTCGATTTTCAATTATGCTTGAGCCCAAAGTATTGGCTATCAGTTTTGGGTTTTTTCGGGAGGCTTGAACAAAATGGGCTGGTCCTAAAAAACCTGATGGGCTGAGTTCTAAAGGATCAGAGAGTTCCCCTTCAATGCAACGTATAATCCCATCAATGGGCATTAACCCCAAGAGGGTTTTGAGAAAAATATTTTCCCCAACGACCCTTAAGTCAGAACCTTCAACCAGGCGATATCCTAAATACCTTGCAAGATAAGCATGACTGAAATAATCACCATGTTGTGAGCCATGGGTCAAAACAGCAATATTTGGGTCTGAGACGCCAATATGTTCTGGCAGATGAGATAAAATACCTTGGAAAAAAGAGGCTTCCCGCTCCACTTTACAAGTGTCAAAAATTTCACCGAGTACTTTGTTGTGAACAATACGGTTGGCTATTGCGAAACCTAACCCTGCCGGAGTTTCAGAATGACAGTCAATGGCTCGCCACGATCCATCGCTGTTGCGGGCAATATCAATGGAAAAGAAGTATAGTGGATCATGATCTTGATAGAGGTTCATGCAGGGTTTTAGAAAAGAGGTATCGCTGAAAACCATGCGAGCAGGGATTTGCCCACTTTTCATGAGATTTTGTGGGCCATATAGGTCTTGCAGCATGGTATTGTAAAGCCGTGCTCTTTGACGAATAGCTTTCGAAAGCCATTGCCACTCTGAGGCTGAAATAATGACCGGGATGAGATCAATTTGCCAGGGCTGAGAGGTGCCATCTGGATCTGCAAACACATCATGGGCAAGGCCATTTTCATACACAAGCCGATTTAATTTTTTGGCTAAAAACTGCTGATCTTGTGGATTAATACGCGAAAAGTTATCAAGAAATGCTTGCCAATGTGTACGAACCTCACCGCTTGGGGTTAGAAGCTCATCATAAGCATTAACATTTGAGATATACTTGTCTGGCAACACTGTCCAAGCTTGCGTCTCTGATAGCAATGGATCTACTTGCATATCAACTCATTCCTCTAAGCATTATTCTATAGGTGCAGAGCTTAGCCGTGTAAAGAGAGAGAATTATTTGTATGGGGAATAGCAGTAAATCAATAGAGTTATTTTACAATAGCCTTAAATCCAAAGTATGCGGATATTCTGGGTTTTCTGGGGCTTTTTGTAGCGTTATATTGCCTGTTGTATGGCCTTGCTCTTCAAAAAGAGCTAATCGGCGTCCTTCCGCTTCATAGGAATTCACAGGAATGGTTTCAAAGTATTTGCCTCCGGGATGAGAAACATGATAGCGGCATCCGCCAATTGCCCGGCCAGACCATGTGTCATACAGATCAAACGTCAGCGGGGCATGGATGCCAATTGTTGGGTGCAGTGAGGCCGTTGGCTGCCAAGCACGAAACCTTATGCCGGACACTGCTTGGCTTTGAATGCATGTTTGCTTAAGCGGAACTTCAATACCATTACAAGCCAGGCGATACCGATCTCCTGCGATGCCAGAAACATGGACTTGCAGGCGTTCCAGAGATGAATCTACATATCGTGCTGTTCCGCTCACACCGCCTTCTTCTCCCAGCACGTGCCATGGCTCTAAGGCCTGACGTAGTTCAAGTGTCATATTATCGTAATGAACCGTACCGATATGGGGGAAGCGAAACTCGAAGTGGGGATCAAACCAATCTTTTTGCAGCGCAAAGCCAGAACTATTCAGATCCTGCAATACATCTTGAAAGTCTGCGGATACAAAATGTAGCAGCATGAATTGATCATGCAACTGCGTCCCCCATCGTACAAGTTTTTGTTTGTACGGCTTTTCCCAGAACCAGGCGATGAGTGCGCGAAGTAGCAATTGTTGAGCGAGGCTCATTTGTGCGTGCGGAGGCATTTCAAACGAGCGAAATTCGACAAGTCCAAGGCGGCCGTTTGGACCATCAGGGGAATAGAGCTTATCGATACAGATTTCAGCGCGGTGCGTGTTACCAGTCACATCCGTTAACAAATTACGAAAGCTACGATCAACTAGCCAGGGTGGAATAGGGTGCTGTCCAGGCTCTGGAATGGATTGCATAGCAATTTCTAGTTCATAGAGCTGCTCATGACGTGCTTCATCAACCCGTGGTGCCTGGCTGGTCGGGCCAATAAATTGCCCTGAGAACAGATAAGAGAGTGACGGGTGGTTTTGCCAATAGGCAATAATGCTGGATAATAAGTCAGGTCTGCGAACAAACGGGCTATCATTCGGTGTTGGTCCACCAAGTACAATATGATTGCCTCCGCCTGTTCCGCTGTGCTTGCCATCAATCTTAAATTTTTCTGTTCCCAAACGGCAAAGATGCGCCTCTTCATAGAGCGCTGTTGTTATATCTACTGCATGGTCCCAGTCATGGGCCGGTTGAATATTGACCTCAATAACGCCAGGATCTGGGGTGACTTTTATAACATTAAAGCGCGGATCTGAAGCTGGTTCATATCCTTCAATATGTATCGGTCTATCCAATTGAACAGATGTTTCTTCAATAGCTCTCAGAAGAGCTGCGGTATCCTCTGCATCGGCTTGCGGTGGTAAAAATATGCATAAATGACCATTGCGTGGTTCTATCGTCAAGGCCGTTCTTACAGAACCAAGGATTTCATTGGAGACGGCAGAAGTTGTTGCTGATGCTTCTAAAGTGACGGTTCGCCGCTGATGGAGCAGTTCTGTCCGCCGGGGCAAAGGCCGGCGTTGTTCAAACGGATCGCGAGGCAAGACATGAGGATAGTTAACAGGACTAATGTAGGGGAGAGAGCCTAAGGGTAAACGAAAACCAGCAGGGGAATCGCCAGGCATGAGAAATAGTTTTTCCCGGCGCAACTGCCAGCGCTCGGTAACCCAACGCCGCCCTTTGTCTTTGGTCTGCCAAGCTTGGATAGGCAATACATAGCTTGTAGGTGTTGATAACCCTTGATCATACACTCGGACCATACGCGCGCGTTCTGATTCATCTTCAAGTTTATTGTCTGAAATATCGAGGTTTATTGGAAGCTTTTGCTCGCACAGTAAAAAGTGGGTTTGGTCTTCATAAGCTGGAATTCCACTATCTTCGGGTAAGCCAAGTTGACTGCAAAGTTCTTTTGAAAACGCTTTAGCATCATCAATTGTCGCTTGTTTTTTGGGAATTTCAGAATCTATAAGTTCAGGGTTTTCCCATAAGGCTTCTCCATCGCTGCGCCAATACAGGCTAAAGGCCCACCTCGGAAGCTGTTCCCCTGGGTACCATTTGCCTTGACCAAAGTGCAACAAACCACCTGGCGCAAAACGTTTGTACAAACGGCGGATTAAATTTTCGGCGTATTGTCGTTTTGTAGGGCCGACGGCTGCGGTATTCCATTCATCCCCTTCCATATCCTCTGCGGATACAAAAGTTGGCTCCCCTCCCATAGTCAAACGGACATCTCCTGCAACAAGGTGCTTATCAACGTGGTGTCCAAGCTTCGTGATGTCTTGCCATTGCTGTTCTGTGTAAGGTTTTGTTACGCGCGGTGTCTCAAGGATCCGTGAAACTTTCATATCAAAGTCAAAGGTTACTTCTGCTGGATCAAGGGTCCCTGATATGGGAGCCGCAGAGGAGTGGTGAGGTGTGGCTGCAAGGGGAATGTGTCCCTCGCCGGTTAGTAAACCAGAGGTTGGATCAAGGCCAATCCAGCCAGCACCTGGAAGATAAACCTCTGTCCAAGCATGCAAGTCTGTAAAGTCATGATCAGTGCCTGTTGGGCCATCAAGAGCTTTAACATCAGGAGTGAGTTGGATCAAATAGCCTGAGCAAAATCTGCTCGCAAAACCCAAATTGCGTAAGATCTCAACCAACAGCCAGCCAGAATCTCTGCAGGAGCCTTTGCGTTTTTTTAAGGTTTCAGCTGGCGTTTGTACACCAGGCTCCATACGGATAATATAGTCGATGTCCTGTTCCAGCTTTTGATTGAGCGCTACCAAAAAGTCCAATGTCGTATCAGCTTTGATATCAAGCCCTTTGACGTAAGCCGTTAACTCTGGACTTTGGGTCATCGGTGTGAGGTAAGCCTCAAGGTCTTTTTTCAAATCATCGGTGTATTTAAACGGCCACTGTTTCGCTGTATCATCAACCAAAAAATCGAACGGGTTGATAATCGACATTTCTGCAACCAAATCAACATGAATGCTGAAGATTTCAGTTTTTTCTGTTGTGACCATGCGTGCCATAAAGTTTCCAAACGGATCTTGCTGCCAATTGAGAAAATGGTCATCGGGCTTGAGTGTTAATGAATAACTAACGATTGGTGTACGTGTGTGGGGAGCAGGTTTTAGGCGAATAACTTGAGGCCCAAGGTTAATGGGTTTGTTATAATGGTAATCTGTCTTATGGGTGAGGGCAACTCTTAGGGTCATGCAGCGCTATCCAGTTTTAATTTTGATTCTCAAAACATTCTGATAACTGTGTCATAGTTTTATGAAACCTGCAAAAAAGTGTTTTTAAATTCAATAAAAAAAGCATATCCGTTAAGATATGCTGTGAGAGTGCGTATTCTTGTAGAATTTGGATTCGTTATAAGATTTTTGCTTCTATTCGATGTGTGAAAAAGAAACGCAAACAAGGCTCTATTGTATTGAATTATGACCTGTTGTATTATTCGCGTGAAAGCACTTTTAATCCGGCCTCTTCAATCATTGCCACATCGTCATTTTGATCATTATTTCCAGTGACCAAAAGTTTATCGCCATAGAAAATAGAATTTGCCCCGGCCATGAAGCATAGAATTTGCGTTTCCTTTGAGAATTTTTTCCGACCTGCGGAAAGTCGCAAACGCGCCTTTGGCATAGCAACCCGGGCTGCTGCTATCATCCGCACCATGTCAATCGGGTCAATTTGTTTTTGTTTTTCCAGAGGTGTTCCTGGAACAGCAACAAGAGCATTAATTGGAACGCTTTCAGGGTGTGGGGTCATGGAAGCAAGCACTTGGAGCATGCTGGCACGATCATGAGTTGTTTCTCCCATGCCGATAATGCCGCCGGTGCAAAGGCCAATGCCCGCTTTACGCACATGCTCAAGAGTGTCCAACCTGTCTTGATATGTTCGCGTAGTAATAATCTTATCGTAAAATTCTGGCGAGGTATCGAGATTATGATTGTAAGATGTCAATCCTGCTTCTGCCAGACGTTCGGCTTGGTCAGCATTGAGCATGCCAAGGGTTACACAAGCCTCCATGCCGATATCTGATACACCCTTAACCATATCGATAACCTGGTCGAATTCTTTGCCATCGCGGACTTCGCGCCAGGCCGCCCCCATACAAAAGCGTGTAGCACCGGCTTGCTTGGCTTTTTCTGCTTGGTCCAAAACGTCATCAACGGGCATTAAGCTTTCTTTTTCAACGCCAGTTGTTTTGTTATAATGCGCGGATTGGGGGCAATATTTACAGTCCTCAGGGCAACCTGCTGTTTTAATGCTAAGCAGGCTTGCCAACTGAACGGTATTGTCCTGGTGAAACATACGATGAATGCTTTGCGCTTCATACACCAAATCAAGTAAGGGTTTTTCTAAGATCTGTTTAATTTCATCAACCCGCCAATCATATCTTACATGAAAGTCAGATCGTGTTTTATTTGTGTGTGTTTGGCAGTCTTCTGAGGGTATATCATTTTGTGCGTTCGTATGATTTTCAAACATAAACTTTACGGCCTTAACATTCTGATGTTGTTATAATGCACTTTTTATCGTGTTCATTCTCATGTAATACAGAATTATGCCTGATCGAGAAAGTCTCTTTGTAAAATTTATTGAAACCCGTCTGGAACAGACCTTGTTCCGCTCGTTGATCCCTGTTGAACATAGTGCGGGTCCAGAGTTGCAGATTCAGGGCAAGGCATACATTAACTTTTCTGGAAATGATTATCTTGGCCTGTCGCAATCGCCTAAACTGCTAGAGCAAGCCTTTTTATATGCAACAGAACATGGTGTTGGCGCTGGGGCATCCCGGTTGGTGACAGGAAACCTGACATGTTTTGATAAAATTGAACAAAAAATAGCAAAACTTAAAAATAAGCCAGCGGCCTTACTTATGGCCTCTGGTTTCCAGGTGAATGCGGGCGTGTTGCACGCATTGTTTGACAAATCTGTTCATGGTGTTGCACCTCTCGTTTATGCGGATCGCTTAAATCATGCCAGTATGCATTTTGGTTGTGCGGCGGCTCAAGTCCGTCAAATTCGTTATCGCCATTTGGATATAGATCATTTAGCTGAGCTCCTTGAGAAGAATAAGGAGACAGAAATACCGCGGTTTATTCTAACAGAAACTGTATTTAGCATGGATGGTGATATCGCACCCATGGATGATATTTGTACGTTAGCTGAGAAATACAATTGTTTGGTCATTTGTGATGATGCTCACGCGACTGGCATTTTGGGTGATGGAGGCAGCGGTTTATCTGGTGATGCGGATATTGTTATTGGTACATGTTCAAAGGCGCTGGGCAGTTTCGGTGCTTTTGTTGCTTGTTCTAAGACGATACAACACTATTTAATCAACCGTTGCGCAGGGTTTATTTATTCTACCGCTCTATCTCCTGTTGTTCTTGGCGCTATAGATGCAGCTCTTGAGATATTGCCAGATCTGGATGAGGCAAGAGCGCATGTTGTGAATATTGCAAGTACGTTTTGTGAAAAAGCCCAGCAAAAAGGCTATGATACGGGGAAATCTCAATCTCAGATTGTGCCTGTCATTATAGGTGATGCTGATAAGGCGCTGCTGTTAAGCCAGAAAATGAAGGATAATGGCTTTTGGGTCAGTGCTATCCGTCCTCCAACAGTGCCAAAGGGAACAGCCAGATTGCGCTTTACCTTTTGTGCCTATCATACGAAAGATCATGTTGATGATGTGGTAGGGGTGTTATGAACTGTAATGAATAATAATTTAGGCAGATTTAATGAAATCTACTTTGACAGGAAGTTCATCTCGAATTTTTAGCCAGGTTGTGAGATCTTTATTAGGCATGGGTTTGGCAATTCGGAAGCCTTGAATACTAAAGCAATCGCAGTTTTTTAAATACCGTATTTGTTCATCAGTCTCAACACCTTCTGCGATAATTGATAGTTCTAAATTCTTGGCTAAATTGACAATAGTTTTTACAATATCACAACTGCGCTCATTTGATGGCAAGCCACTGATGAATGAACGGTCAATTTTGAGGCGCGTTATTGGAAGTTGTGATAGATGTGTTAAAGAAGCATAGCCTGTTCCGAAATCATCCAAATCAACATCAATGCCATAATCTCTAAATTGCTGAAGTGTTTCTGCAATATCAAAGCTATCATAGCTTAAAAGAACGTTTTCTGTAATTTCAATTGCCAGCTTTTGGGGAGATATTTTGTAGTGTTCAAGCGCCGACTTGATTTTTGCAAAGAGATTTTTATCGGCAAATTGATGTGAACTGATGTTAATCGCAATAGTGCCGCAATCAAGCTTTTCTTTTTGCCAATTGCAAATGGCTTGCAAACTTTTATCTAAAACAATATCGCCAATTTTTGCAATAAGTCCGGATGCCTCAGCGACATCAAGAAAGGCTCCAGGTGTAAGCAATCCAAGACGGGGGTGTTGCCAGCGGACCAGCGCTTCAACTCCGCTAGTGTGATTATCTTTTATATTGACCTGTGGTTGGTAATAGACGTGGAATTCATCTTTTTCGATAGCATGTTTTAGATCTTGCTCTATGCTACTGCGGTATTCAAGATCTCGGCGCATATCTTTAGTGAAGTGACTAATTTGATTGCGTCCGGAAAATTTTGCGGCAGAGAGAGCAAGTCCAGCATTACTGACCAATTTGTCAGCATCTTCATCGTCATCTGGAAAAATAGAAACACCAATGCTTGCGCTCAAAAAGATTTCACTCTGAGAGATGAAAAAAGGTTTCCTCATTTGCTTTATAATTTGCTCTGTGAGTTCTTCTATGTTGATGATCTGATCTTGATTGGTAAATAAAATGACAAACTCATCGCCTGAGAAGTAAGATATTAATCCCTTATCTCCAACTGCTTTTTTGATGCGTTTCGCGGATAGCTGTAAAATTTTATCTCCAGCTGAATTCCCAAGAGATTGGTTGATTTGTTTGAAACGATCAAGGCCGATATGCAGAAGTGCAATTTTTTCGTGAGAATTTAGAGCCTTCTCAAGCGCAGTTTGATAGTGTGTACTAAATGTTCTGCGGTTCATTAAGTTTGTTAGAACATCATAGGGTTCAGCGAGTTGAGATTGTATTTTGGCGTTTTGGTTGTCCAATTCTAAGGTCTGTTGAGGTGTTGCATTTGGCAGTATCAAAGCTGTGGTTGCAAAGCCTGTTTGGGCAAAAAGTAAAAGTGTTAACAGGCTCAGTCCTGCAAATGCTAATCCTTTGATTTGCGAATGAAATACCTCTGTCTCTTCTATGTGAATACGAAAAATATTCTGCAAGCTACGCCTGATTTTTACATAGGATAATTGCAAAATCGCATCCGCGTGACGTTTCTTTTCGCTTATGGCAAGTTTTGGATTTTGTGTTAACGCTTTAATGTGCTGAAAATATTTTGTAAAATAAGAATCTAACTTCTGCGTTAGATTAGAGTTTTTAGCATACGACTGATATTCTGATATATATGTCTTGTGAAAATTTTGCATTTTCTGCGATGCTAAGTTCAGTTCGCGGCGAAAAAAGGCTTGCTGCTCTGGATTATTTGTAAGAACCAATTTTTTTGAAAAAGTGCTGATGTTTTGCGATAAATCAATTTGTTTTGCAGTATTGTCTAAGATATACGAAGAACTGTTCTGGCTTGATAATATTTGAAAAAACGCAATCCATATCGGTATGATTATGACGAGCATTATTGCGCCAATTACACAATGAATTTTTGTTAAGTTATTCTTAAGGTAGTGTATATTGAAGTATATTTTAAGACCATTTAACATCTTAAATCCAACGCAATACTGAAAACATTCTTTATAATACATAAACGATATTAAATTTCTCTAAGTTTTAGAAAAATTTATGAAATTGAGACCAGTAAAGACTTTTTGTGGGCGTTAGCGAAAAAAAGCTTGATGTTTTATTCCAGAGAAAACTAAAAAACTTTAGCAGAGTTGGATAAAATGTTATTTTTTAGATCATCTCCGATATATGTATTTTACAAAGCTCTTGTTTTTATTAATAAAGGGTAGCAATTTAAAACACCAAATGAGAAAACCGCTGGAACAAAATATGTTCTCCTGAGCGAAAAATATTAATAAAAATTGGAGCACGACGTGTCCGCAATGACCATAAACAATCAATCTCTTTCTGAGATGCCTTACAAAGATATGGCGAATGCCATACGCACTTTATCAATGGATGCTGTTGAGCAGGCCAAAAGTGGTCATCCTGGGATGCCTATGGGGATGGCCGATGTGGCAACGGTCCTCTTTTCCCGTTTTTTGAAATACCAAGCCAATGACACCAAATGGCCAGATCGGGATCGTTTTGTTCTTTCTGCGGGGCATGGATCTATGCTGTTGTATGCATCGCTCTACTTGATGGGTGTGCCTGGTATGGACCTTGAGAGTTTGAAAAACTTTCGCCAACTCGGAGCCAACACAGCAGGGCATCCAGAATATGGTCATGCTGAAGGTATTGAGACCACAACAGGTCCATTAGGGCAGGGGCTAGCCAATGCCGTTGGGATGGCCATTGCAGAAAAAAGTGTTGCTGAGCGATATGGGCATGATCTTTGTGATCACCACACTTATGTTATTGCCGGTGATGGCTGTTTGATGGAAGGTATTAGCCAGGAAGCGATATCTCTTGCAGGACATCTTAAGTTAGGTAAGTTGATAGTCCTTTTTGATGACAATCAGATTTCAATTGATGGCAGCACAGACCTGGCAACATCAGAAGACCAGCAAAAACGGTTTGAAGCATCGGGCTGGCATGTGGTGAAAGTGGATGGTCATGATTTTGAAGCTATAGAAATGGCTTTGCAAAATGCCAAGAATGTGACTGACAAACCATCTATGATTGCCTGCAGAACGAAGATTGGTTATGGCGCACCAAATAAACAAGGTACAGCTGGCGCGCATGGTGCTCCTCTCGGGGCAGAAGAAATTGCAGCAACGCGAGAGGCTTTAAACTGGCCACATCCTCCATTTGAGATTCCTGAAAATATTCTTGCTGCCTGGCGTGTGGTCGGAACAAAAAATCAAGATATATATGAAGGCTGGCAGGAACGAGCAAAGTGTCTATCCCCTGATGAGTTTGCTAGGCTATCTGATCCAATTGATGAGAACGCTAAAGCTGCGATAACGCAAACACTTGGTGCGTTTAAAGAGCGTTTGTTGGACGAGCGCCCTAAAATTGCAACACGTGTTGCTTCGAAAAATACGCTGGAACAACTGGTTCCCATTCTACCATGTTTGATTGGCGGCTCTGCTGATTTAACAGGTTCCAATGGGACATTAACTTCACATCATAGCATTATTAACGCTGATGATTTTCGTGGTAATTATATGCACTATGGCGTGCGTGAGCATGGTATGGCAGCGGCTATGAACGGGATGGCCTTGCATGGTGGTGTTGTGCCTTACGGGGCGACGTTTTTAGTTTTTACCGATTATTGCCGACCATCTATTCGGTTATCAGCTTTGATGGAACAGCGGGTGGTTTATGTTATGACCCACGATTCTATTGGTCTGGGAGAGGACGGCCCAACCCATCAACCGGTTGAACATCTTGCGGCGTTAAGAGCCATGCCAAATGTGCGTGTGTTCCGCCCCGCAGACTCTCTCGAAACAGCGGAGTGTTGGGAGCTTGCCTTATTAACAGATGATGCACCAAGTGTTTTGGCGTTGACCAGACAAGGGCTTCCCACATTGCGTAACAGTGTACATGACAATGAAACCGCTAAGGGAGGGTATGTACTCTATGAGCCAGAAAGCAAGCGCGATATCACTTTGCTTGCAACCGGGTCTGAAGTTGCTCTTGCTCTTGCTGCAAGTCAGAAATTGAAAGAAGATGCTATTCATGCTGCCGTTGTGTCTATGCCATGCTTTGAATTGTTTGAACAGCAACCCCAAGATTACAGAGATGTTGTGCTCGGCGATAAACCAAGAATTGCCATTGAAGCGGCTTGCCAATTTGGATGGGACCGTTGGATTGGTGAGCAAGGTACTTTTATCGGAATGAACAGCTTTGGCGCCTCTGCACCTGCAAAAGATTTGTATAATCATTTTAACATCACAGAAGAACACATCATAAAAGCAGCAAAAAGTTATATATGGTTTTAGGGCATATAAACGTTCAGCGCATGAGTGTGATTGTAAAGTAGAAACAACTTTACCAAATACGTATGAGAGGACGATGGAATGACATCCATTGGGAAGATTAAATCTATAGACGAAGCGGATTTTTCAGGTAAGCGCGTATTGGTGCGCCTTGACTTAAATGTACCTGTAAAAGAGGGTAAAGTTAGCGATACAACACGGCTGGACCGCATTGTACCAACATTGAAGCAATTGGTGCAAAAACAGGCTAAAGTGATTGTCTTATCACATTTCGGTCGGCCAAAAGGTCAGCGCCATGAGGATATGTCTCTCAAACCCATTGCTGAAACATTATCCGGTATGTTGCCAGGGGTATCACTCAATTTTGCGCCAGATTGTATCGGAGATGTCGCACATCAGGTGGTCCAAAATTTGGGGAATGGCCAGATTTTAATTTTGGAAAATGTTCGGTTTTATTCAGGTGAAGAAAGCAATGACGAGTCTTTTTCTTCAGAGCTTGCCCGCTTGGGAGATGTGTACGTCAATGATGCTTTTTCAGTATCGCACCGCGCGCATGCATCTACTGCTGGTATTGCCATGCATCTTCCAGCCTTTGCAGGACCATCTCTCATGGCAGAAATAAAGGCCTTGAGCGCTGCTTTGGACCAGCCCAAACGCCCGGTTGCCGCACTTGTGGGAGGGGCAAAAATATCGACAAAAATTCCGGTTCTAAGCAACTTAATACAAAAAGTTGATAAACTGATTATTGGCGGCGGCATGGCCAATACATTCTTATTTGCTCAGGAAAAAAATGTCGGTAAATCACTTTGTGAGCCAGATTTTTCTGATATGGCGCGTAATATTATGGCCCAGGCAAAAGCGGGAAACTGTGAAATTTTGCTGCCTCTTGATGCTGTTGTGGCAAAGGAATTTAAAGAAGGAGCGGAAAGTTCTGTCGTTGACATCAATTCTGTATCCTCTGATAGCATGATTTTAGATGCAGGGCCGGAAACACTCAAAATGTTGTGTGATGAGTTAAAATTATGCAAAACTTTGCTATGGAATGGGCCTCTGGGGGCTTTTGAGATTAATCCTTTTGGGCAAGCCACATTCGCTTTAGCACAAGAGGCTGCAAAGCTGACACAAGAAGGGCAACTGGTCACGATTGCAGGCGGTGGAGATACCGTTGCGGCACTTAATCTTGCTCAAGTGACAGAGACATTCACTTATGTTTCAACAGCAGGCGGCGCATTTCTAGAATGGTTGGAAGGTAGAGACTTGCCGGGAATAAAGGCGCTCACATAACATTAAAAGTCACATTTATAATAATAAAAAAGCGAATACCATTATGACATCTGTAACGCCTCTTATTGCGCCATCTATTCTCTCGGCGGATTTTGCCAGGTTGGGTGAAGAGATAAAAGCCATTGATAACGCAAGATGTGATTGGATACATGTTGATGTCATGGACGGCCATTTTGCACCCAATATCACTTTTGGTCCTGCGGTTGTTGAGGCTATTCGGCCTGTGACATCGAAGCCTTTAGATGTTCATCTGATGATTTCCCCTTGTGATCCGTATATTGAGGCGTTCGCCAAAGCGGGGGCTGATATCATTACCATCCATGCGGAAGCAGGCCCTCATCTTGATCGCTCGTTACAAATGATTAAAGAATTGGGTAAAAAAAGTGGTGTTGCGTTAAACCCATCTACACCACCAGATGCTATCAAATATGTACTTGATGCTTTGGACTTGATTTTAGTTATGACTGTAAATCCAGGTTTTGGTGGACAAAGTTTTATTCCCGGCATGTGTAAAAAAATTGCTGAAGTTCGTGAAATGATAGGAACGCGCCCAATAGATATCGAGGTTGATGGCGGCATCAACCCACAAACTGCGCGTGATGTGGTTCATGCAGGAGCAAATATTTTGGTGGCAGGTTCTGCTGTCTTTAAAAACAGCGCATATGAGAAAAATATATCAGAATTGCGTAAGTTTTAGCGCTAAAAATTATACGAGATAATATGGATAAATCCCACATATCGACCTGGTCATTTTTTCTAACAAGTCTATGTGTTGGTTTTATCGTTCTTTGTGTTGGTGTGTTCTATGAGACAGCTTATTCTGATGCTGTGAAGAAAACCATATTGCCCACACCAAAAGAACCAGAAAAGAAAGTTATCATAAAACCAAAAAGCAAAGATCATCCTTTTCAAGAACTTCTTTCAGGAGAGGATTTTCTGGAATCTGATCTTAAAGCAATGCAAAATAGCCCCGGTCAGAATCCCGCTCAGCTATGGTATGAAGAAGGCCGCACACTATGGAATACCAAAGAGGGTGCAGAAGAAAAATCCTGTGCAACATGCCATAACAAGGCTGAAGTTTCTATGAAGGGTATTGGTTTTCGATATCCAGCATACAATGAAGCCGAGAAAAAGGTGATAACTCTGGAAGATCGCATCAACTTATGTCGGCAAAAGTTTATGAAAGCAGCTCCTTTGGCAACTGAAACCGATAATTTCCTTGCCCTGTCCATGTATGTTCGTGGCCAATCTTCTGGATTACCTCTCAAAATAAAAACCAAAGGTCCAGCAAAAGTGTATTTTAATTTGGGCAAAAAGCTATATTACACCAAACGAGGCAAAAAAGAACACTCATGTGCAAGCTGTCACGAAAAGAATTTAGGTGAAATATATCAGGGGACAAAGTTAAGTCAGGGGCATATTAATGGATATCCGGCTTATAGTATTTCTGAGAAAAGGCCTATTTCAGCCTTAAAACGCATTAATGCATGTAACACTCTGTCGGGTTCTGAGCATTTTCACTATGGTTCAAAAGAGCATTTGGCTCTTGAATTATATTTGACATGGCGAGGTGAGGGTTTGCCGGTAAAAACACCTGCTTTGCGAAAGTGACAACCTTTTCATTTTCTTAGCCGGGTGTTATGACGTGCTATGATGTTTTGATATTTTTATACAAATATGAGGAGTATAACCTGTGAAGCAGGTGAACCTTAAACACTTTTATGATGTGTTACAGCATTTGCAAAAGTCTCTACGTTGCGGGCTTTTTGTTCTGGTTGTACTCGCATTGATAAGCTTTCAGTCGTTGTATGCGGAAAAGATTGAAAATGATATTGCTGTCTTTGCCGCGCTCGATAAAGTAACAGCCCGGATTTCAAAGCTTGAAGTGCGCATTGGGCAAAGCGTTACATTTGGGGCTTTGACCGTTACGCCAAGAGTGTGTTTTTCTCGCCCACCAACAGAGCCACCTTTGACATCAAGTTTTGTTGAAGTGGATGAGGTTAAGATAGATAAGAGCGCTGCTTCAGTATTTAAAGGTTGGATGTTTGCGCAAAGTCCTGGATTAAGCGGTGTTCAGCATCCGGTTTTTGATGTCTGGTTGACCAAATGCAAAATGGACAACGGCGGTGCATCTTCTGGTAGTAAGAAAAAATCAGCTTTATAATGCAAGGATTCATCGAGCAGCATCTGGAACTTATCTCTTGTAATTTCTACTGCTCCAAATGTACGTAAATGATCTGTCACAAATTGGGTGTCGAGCAATTGAAAGTTACCCGCTTTAAGGCGTGCCAATAAATAGGTGAGGGCAACTTTGCTGGCATCTCGCTTATACGAAAACATACTCTCACCAAAAAATACTCCAGCTAGGTGTACTCCATAAAGCCCCCCAACAAGCTTATCATCTTGCCAGGCTTCTATTGTATGGCAATAGCCGAGTTTAAACAGTTCGTGGTAGAGTTCGCGGATGCGTGCGTTAATCCATGTGCTTTTCCGCCCAGCATGAGGAGAGGAGCAGCCGTCGATAACCCCATGAAAATCATGGTCAATACGAATGTCAAACTTCATTTGTTTTATGGTTTTGGTTAACCGCTTCGGAATGTGAATGTTATCAAGTGGGATAATACCGCGCCGTTCTGGTTCAATCCAGTAAAGCGCTGTGTCATTTGCACTTTCAGCCATCGGAAAAATTCCGCAACCATAGGCTTTTAGTAGGACGTGAGGTGTAATCTCAGCGATCATTTGATCAAAAGTTGACATAGCACTCCCTAGCACTGAACTGTTTTATTGAATATAAAGCAGCAAATGCTGTGCCATAAATTATGAGGCGTTGCTCTAGTTACTATACTTGTAATTGTATTATTTTTTGAGGTAATTTTCAAGCCAATGGATATCGTAAACGCCGTTAACGATATCTTGGTCAACAATAAGCGACGAAAACAGTGGAATTGTGGTCTCTATGCCGTCAATAACAAATTCCCCCAAAGCTCGCTTCAATCGCATCAAGCATTCATTACGATTTTTTCCATGAACAATGAGTTTTCCGATCAGGCTATCATAATAAGGAGGGATTGAATATCCTTGATAAACCCCTGAGTCAACACGCACAGATAGTCCGCCAGGAGGATGAAAGTATGATATTTTTCCAGGTGACGGTGCAAAAGTCTCCGGGTTTTCAGCATTGATCCGGCACTCAATTGCATGGCCTTCAAAACGAATCTCGTCTTGGGTAATGCTAAGTGGTGCATTTGACGCAATACGAATTTGTTCAATCACAAGGTCAATACCGGTGATCATTTCTGTAACCGGGTGTTCAACCTGTAGGCGGGTATTCATTTCTATGAAATAAAATTCACCATTTTCATATAAGAACTCTACAGTGCCTACGCCGCGATATTTTAATTTCGCAATCGCGTTTGATACAATTTCACCGATTTGTGCACGTTGTTGATCATTTAGAGATGGCGAAGGTGCTTCTTCCCAGACCTTCTGGTGCCGTCGTTGCAGTGAGCAATCACGCTCTCCAAGATGGACAGCATTGCCGCGCCCATCCCCAATCACTTGAATTTCAATATGGCGTGGCGTGCGCAGATATTTTTCGATGTAAACTGAGTCATCACCAAAAGCTGCTTTTGATTCAGAGCGTGCTGTTGCGAGTGCTGTTTCAAGATCTTGCTCGCTTTCTGCAAGTTTCATCCCACGGCCACCTCCTCCAGAAGCAGCTTTAATCAAGACGGGATATCCCATATCTTGGGCCAACTTACGTGCATCTTCGTAGGCCGTAATGGCTCCATCAGAACCAGGAACGACAGGAATACCAAGTTCTATTGCAGTTTTCTTCGCCTGAATTTTATCGCCCATAACGCGAATGTGTTCAGATGTTGGGCCAATGAATGTGATGTTGTGATCTTCAAGAATTTCTGCAAAGCGTGCATTTTCTGACAAGAAACCATATCCGGGATGAACCGCATCTGCACCGGTAATCTCACAAGCAGCTAAAATTGCCGGGATGTTGAGGTAGCTGTCTTTGGCTTGAGGTGGACCAATACAGACACTTTCATCGGCGAGGCGAACATGCATTGCATCTGCATCTGCTGTGGAGTGTATGGCAACGGTCGAAATACCGAGTTCTTTACAGGCACGCTGAATGCGCAGCGCAATTTCACCTCGGTTTGCAATTAGAATTTTATCAAACATGAGTGGGATCCTTGCCTCACTCAATTACTAAAAGAGGTTCGCCATATTCAACAGGCTGACCATCTTCAACAAGAATGGCTTTTACAACACCACCCTTAGGAGCAGGAATTTGGTTCATGGTTTTCATCGCTTCAACAATCATAATTGTTTGGCCTTCGCTGACTGTCGAACCAACCTCCGCAAATGGATTTGCACCAGGCTCTGGCGCTCTATATGCTGTACCAACCATCGGGGAGGGGACTGTTCCTGGATGATCTGTCATATCATTGGCATCTTTTGCGCCGGCTTTCTCCGCAGATGCCATGCCTAGATGTGAATGCGCGATAGGACTGGGCCCAACAGCCGTCACAGTGATATTGCGGGCAACACGAATACGCAACCCTTCACGCTCAATTTCAAGTTCTGTTAGGTCCGTCTCGGTTAGCAGTTCTGCTAATTCCCGTATCAGTTCTTTATCCAGATTTTTGCTATTATCATTCATAGGTTTTTGCTTGTGATTGATTTTTTTATTCTTTGGGTTTTTTATGTTTTTTTTCATATGTCGTCTATGACGTTTTAATAATATTCTGAAGCGCGTCAAAAGCCAATTCATATCCCTTAGCTCCAAAGCCACAAATTACTCCTCTCGCTGCCATGGAAATATACGAATGTTGGCGAAACTCTTCCCTTTGGAAAATATTAGTAAGGTGAACTTCGACGCATGGCACATCTATGCTTAGGATGGCATCCAAAAGAGCAATAGATGTATGTGAGTAAGCTCCTGGGTTGATAATTAGTCCTTCCGCGTCTGTACCAGCCTCATGAACCCAATCAATAAGTTGTCCTTCAAAATTGCTTTGTTGAAACACAATCTCTTTATGATGAGAAGTTGCATACACTTTTAACGAGTCGTTAATATCTTGCAAGCGGAAGGTGCCATAAATTTCGGGTTCACGGGATCCCAGAAGATTCAAATTTGGGCCATTTAAGACATAAATTGGTTTTGGCATTATAATTACTATATTTCAGTACACAAATACTCTAGAGCATGACATCATCGGATGAATTCATTTTGCATGCACTAAAATACTTATGAGCGAGCAATCTTTCGACTTTCTAAGTTAATTTACTGAAAGTAGATTGCTCCAATTAGCGTACCTTTTTAAAGGTCGACTCAATATATGTCTAGAGTATATCCGGTGGAATTGTTTTTCAGGTGCTGCTAATTTGCCACGCTTTTAATCTCACGAGCAGTTTTGACTTTTGCAACAAGCTGGTCAAACAGATCATCTGGTGCGCCCGGGATCACATCGTTGCCAACAATATAGAAAGGCGTGCCTTCAACGCCAAGATTTTGTGAGAGTTCCATATTTTTCTCTAGAGCATCGCGGACATCATTCGCTTCCATATCTTTTTGCAGTTGCTCCAAATCCATTCCCAGTTCCTTTGCGATTTTCATAGATTTTTCTTGGTTGGCATTGCCAGGTTGTATCAAAAGTTCTCTATGAAATTCAAAATATTTGTTTTGCTTTATAGAGGCAATTGCAGCTCTTGCAGCTGCTTGAGAATCTGCGCCAAATATGGGTAATTCTTTGAACACAACCCTTACTTTAGGGTCGGCTTCGATTAACCGCGCCAAATCGCCAAACGCGCGGCGGCAAAAGCCACAATTGTAATCAAAAAACTCAACAATCGTAACGTCACCATCGGGGTTTCCTGCAACGTAATCATGCTTTGCTCTAAAGATATTATCTGAGTACCGAGCAATGCCTTCACGAAGGCGTTTTTCTTGTTGTTCAGCCTGTTGCTCTCTTAATTTTACCGCAGCTTGCTCTATAATTTCAGGGTTGGAAAGCAAATAGTCTTTGATAATATTCTCCACATCAGCTTTTGTGAGATCTGATGTTGATTTTTTTGCTGAAGCAGTATCGGTAAGGACGGTTGCGTTAATTTTTGCAACGTGTTTGGTTTGTTCGCTAAGATACCGCTGGAGAAAGCTTTCCATTTGTTCTTGCCGTTCGCTTAGACTTTGCGTGTTTGTGAAATAGCTCACTGCAATCCATGAGGTGCTAAATAAGATCAGTCCCAGGATAATTGAAAATAAGAATACTTGAGCAGAAGGTGAGGCTTTCATAGTTTTATCCATTGAAAAGAGAATATATAAAAAGTTTATTCATATCTCTGTTAAAATATTATCTCGGTTTAAAGTTAATAATGTCATCAGCTTGTATCCAGGCAGCCGAGCCACGTCTAAAGTTTTTTATAGCCCATTGCGCTTGGGCCTTTGCATCTGTGAGTTTGCCTTCAAACAGATAGCGGTGTGCTGAGGCCAAACGGGCCTGTGCGACCATTCCTTTTTCACCGTAAGCCCGAGCAAGGAGGCGATAGCCTGTCACCGAGCTTTTCTCAAACACGAGGGCTTTTTTGAGTTGTACAATAACCTCATCAGCATGTTTTTTTGCGTTTGCACTTAAAAGAGCTTGGCTTAACAAAATGCGCATGAGGTGTTCATTGGGTGTGAGCCTTAATGCTTTTCGAATAAGGGGAATTCCTTCTTTAGCAAATCCTTTTTCGAAAAGGAATTGTCCCTTAATTTCATATAAATAAGCATTTTGCGGCATTGCGGCAATTAATCTATCCATCCCTCTAAGAGCTTCTTTTAAATTGCCAGCGCGGTAGTTAGCAATAGCCCTTGCATATTGAGCCGGATAACTGGTGTCTGTTTGCTTGAACTTGTTAAAGACAATCTGTGGCCTATTCATGTAGCCAATAATTTTCGCGCGCATCATATCATGACGTAGCTGAAGCTCGGGAGAATCGAGCTTATCATAATGTGAACTTTGTTCTGCAAGATATCTCAATTGGGCAATACGTTGCCGCGGCATGGGGTGGCTTTGAATGTACGGATCAACATACTTCAAAGATGCCAGCCCTTGGTCGGCCAAATATTCAAATGTTTCGATCATGCCTTTTGAAGATTGGCCTGTGGCGTTGAGGTAGGCTAAAGCGGCTTGGTCCGCGGCAGATTCATGAGCTCTGCGATAGGCCAGAATGGAGCGTTGAATAACAGAGCCACATCCCGAAAGTGCTGCAATGCCAGCCGAACCGACATTGCCCCCGCTACCAGAGGCAACAGCAGCTGTTGTAGCTAAAATGCCAAGAACTTGGCACACCAGAGCTGTACCTTGATTGCGCGCAATTTGCCGCCGCAAACCGGCAAGGTGGCCGCCAGCAATATGCCCGGTTTCATGTGCTATAATGCCAATAAGCTCATTAGGGGTTTTGCTTTGCATTAAAGCACCAACGTGAATAAACATATTCTGCCCATCGACAACAAAGGCATTAAAACTGCGGCTGCCAATGATATGAATACGAATGTTTTGCGCGCTTAAATTTGCCGCTGAGAAAATTGGATTGGAGTATGCGCGTATCAGAGTTTCTGTTTCTGCATCGCGAATTAAACCCGCTGCATTGAGAGGTTTTGGCAACACCATAAGGAAGGCAAAGATGCATAGGATAATGTTCGCATAAAAGCGATGCCTTAACCCAATAAACAGCTTGTTTGCTCTGTGCTTCATATGATTTCAGTACTCATTGGCATGATTGTAGATAAGCCATGTTCCAAAAGGTGTATCATAACAGTTCATATAAACATGAAATATTTATAGGTAAAGGTAAGTTAATTTTATCCATATTACAATACTGAGGGATATCAAGACAAAGTTAGAATAGGGTGGAAGATAAAATGCTGTGGAAGCACTCCGAATGCACGCAATGATCCTATGATTTTATCGAGAGATATGCAAAAAAAGTCCTGCGACTTTTACTCAATTTATAGCCAAAAATTACTTGGTAAATTTTTCTAAAATAGATTTGTTCAAGTACATCCTTCTTGGTTTGCAAAATATAAATATATTTTAGCTAATTTATTAGTCTAATTCTAGATGGAAGTACTTGTTTTTTTGTGCGCTAACCATAATTATAAAATATGAGCATGGATTGATTTTCAGGGGTTTCAGAGCATGTGTCCAAATTGTGAAAGCAAGAACGTTAAGCGTAGTAATGAAGGTTTTATTCTTGACGCTTACATCTGTCAGGAATGTCATACAGTTTTTGAACGTCTTACACCAACAGCAGAGACGATGGCGAATTCCATTGGCCGAAATATTGTGACCGGTACTGCTGGTGTTACATACATTATCCATTCGTAATGGATCTGTGTACGAAAAATTTAAATCTTAGCCATTCCTTGCCGTGCCAATTCATCTGCTCGTTCATTTCCAGGATGACCGGCATGACCTTTGATCCAATGCCAAGTTACATTATGACGGGTTTGCGCTTCGTCTAGAGTTTGCCAGAGGTCGGCGTTTTTAACAGGCTTTTTTTGTGCGTTGCGCCATCCATTACGCTTCCAGTTTTTAATCCAATCCGTAATGCCTTGGCGCACATAATTGGAGTCTGTGTAGAGATCAACAGAACTTTCATGTTTTAGAGCATTAAGAGCTTGAATAGCCGCCATCAGTTCCATGCGGTTATTTGTGGTCTCGTTTTCGCCGCCATTGATTTCTTTACGGTTGTCACCATAAATCAGGATTGCTCCCCATCCCCCAGGTCCTGGGTTTCCGGAGCAAGCGCCGTCTGTATAAATTTCAACTTTCGATTGTTCTGTCATAACCAATCCTTGAACCTATGAGTTGTCATATTCTTAAGTATCAAAGCCGTATGCTTTGATATCATCAACTGTTTGATGAAAGCGGAGTTTACGGATATATTCTTCAGGGTCTTTGCGTGCAACAAAAGCAGTCTCAGATGTGTTTAACCAATCATACACGCGGGTCAATAAAAAACGCAACGCCGCGCCTCTGGCCATAATGGGTAAAGAGTATAATTCTGCTGGTTCAATCTGTCTGACTTTATCATACGCTTTTAACAATGCACTGGCTTTTGTTACATTAAAAGAAATATCAGGCTCAAAACACCAGGCGTTCAAACAAATTGCCAAATCATAACTTAGCGTATCATAACAGGAAAAATAAAAATCGATTACGCCTGAGATGTTCTGGTCAATAAAAAAAACATTGTCTGGAAAAAGGTCGGCATGAATAATACCTTTAGGCAGGTGTGTTGGCCAATTATTTTCCAGAAAATGCAATTCCTCTTCAATTAAGGTTCTTAAACCGGGCTTGATGGAATCCGCTTCATCCTTAAATGCGTCATAGAGTGATCGCCAATCGGACAATGACAAAGTATTATTTCGGTGAAGAGAGCACTTTTGTCCTACGAGATGAAGGTTTGCAAGTGTTGCACCAAGAGCTGTACAGTGTTCAACTTGCGGGCGTCTGATCCACATGCCATTTAGAAATGTGACCACAGCTGCGGGTCGGCCTGCCAAAGTTTGCAACATATTGCCATCAACATCGCGTATGGGAGTTGGACATGTAATGCCATTTTGAGCAAGAAATTCCATCAAGTTAAGAAAAAAAGGCAGATCTTCTGTGCGCACACGTTTTTCGTAAAGTGTAAGAATATGAGTTCCTGTTTCTGTGTAGATAACGTAATTCGTATTCTCAACGCCCTCAGCAATCCCCTTAAATGAAAGGAGTTTGCCAAGCCCATATCTCTTAAGAAAATGAGCCAGTTCGTCATCTGCAACATTTGTATATACAGCCATGAAATAGATCTTATATATAAACTTTGAATGTAGTAGGAATCACACCCAACATATCCTAAGATATTGGTACAGACAGGTTTTTTTGTTTTGAGGGTGTCTTACGCAGCTCTCTGGGTAATTTGAAAACTACATTCTCTTGAGCTGTGGTTATTGTCTCTAAAGTCACGCTAAATCTGTCTTTAAAAGCATCAACTATATTTTCTACTAGAATTTCAGGCGCCGATGCCCCTGCTGTAATACCAAGAACTTTTGTATCAGTAAAATGGTTCCAATCCAACTCATTTACATCTTGGATAAGATATGATCTTTCGCACCCTGCGCGCTGCCCAACTTCAACCAAACGTTTTGAATTTGAGCTGTTAGGCGCACCGACTACAATAAGTGTATCACAGAGTGATGCGATAGACTTTACAGCTTCTTGCCTGTTTGTCGTTGCATAGCAAATGTCATCTTTTTTAGGCTCTTTTATACTCGGAAAGCGCTGTTTTAAAACAGTAATGATTTCCCTGGTATCATCAACCGAAAGTGTGGTTTGCGTAACGTATGCCAGTTTTGCTGAATTTGAAGGTGTGAATTGTCTTGCATCCTCAAGTGTTTCGATAAGCTTAATAGTGCTGTTTGGAACTTGCCCCATAGTACCAATCACTTCAGGATGGTTCGCATGGCCAATCAACAAAACTTCTAAGCCTTCTTTGGAATGATTCTCCGCTTCAATATGAACTTTGGAAACCAGTGGGCAAGTGGCATCAAGATAAAAGAAATTGCGTTTTTGGGCTTCAGCAGGGACAGATTTGGGTACTCCATGGGCTGAAAAAATAACAGGAGCCTCAGTGTCTGGAATTTCTTCCAGTTC
Source organism: Pseudomonadota bacterium (assembly GCA_039033475.1). Taxonomy (GTDB): domain Bacteria; phylum Pseudomonadota; class Alphaproteobacteria; order Rhizobiales; family CBDHHC01; genus JBCCCO01. The sequence goes on from JBCCCO010000008.1 coordinate 48,756, forward strand.
TTCAACAAAAATAGCCCCCTTATCCTTAAGGTTATTAACCACATGTTGATTGTGGACGATTTCATGGCGAACATAAACCGGTGCCCCATATTGCTCTAGAGCGAGTTCGACAATTTGGATAGCGCGGTCGACTCCTGCGCAAAAACCGCGCGGAGCACATAACAAAATTTTTAAAGCATGTTTCATAAAGTTTAACTATACGTTTTGGTTTTCACAGATAAATATGCATTTTTAGGCTTTTTCGCGGCAAAAGCCGTAATTACGCCATATATGGTCTTCTTATATAATATTCATAGGTTTGAATTTTGATTGTTCCACATATATAAAAATAAGAACTTGCTGTAATATTTCACAGCTAGTATTGTAACATATTGAGTTTCAAATACCCTGTAAGTCAAAGACAAGTTACTCGTAGATTAAAAACATTACCAGTTCAACAAGCCGAGTATTATTAAAAACCACGTTTCATGGGGGTAGCGTGAAAAAAACAGCTCAAACTTTTCTGCCTTTAATTCGTGCCATTGGCATTTGCGCAATTCCGTTGATCATCCAAGGATGTGCAATGTCTAAGTTTACGGATGGCCTTGGTTCAGGACTTTGGAGTGCTTCCAAGAAGAAAGATGTGACACACAGTACGGCTCAGCCCGTTTCGCAGGATGTACTATTGGCAGCAGCTAAAGCAGATATAAGCGGTGAAGCAACAGGTTTTCCCACAGCTGATTCGAATTGTCCTCAGTTTGTTGTTTGGCCAAGCGACCGCAGGCTAACAAAGTATGAAGACAAAAAACAAGGTGATAGCCTTGCCGTTATTTACCGGGGTGAAATTACGAAAAATGCGCGCGAATGTAAAATTGCCCCAGGCGAGATTTCTGTAAAATACGGTGTTGCAGGACGTGTTTTATTAGGCCCTAAAGGTGGAACAGATACGGTCCAGCTTCCTATTATTATCCATGTTACAGATCGCGATCGTAAAAAAATCTCCACACAACGCTTTGCTATTCCCGTAAATGTTTCCAGAGAAAACCCAATAGGCTATTTTTCTGTTGTAAAAGAGCTGTCATTTAAAATTCCACAAGGTGTTCGGCCGCTTGATTATAAGCTGTATGTCGCCTTTGAGCAGAATGTATCTTAGATCACAGCTGCTCTGATGAATTGACAATCTTGTGCATATGTTTATCATATACGCCAGGTCATATGATGTTTGCGAGAGAGATCACCATTTTAAGGTGACGCCGAAGGAGCAACAGCCCAGGAAACTCTCAGGCAAAGGGATCGCAATCAGATGACACTCTGGAAAGCAGCTTAAAGGTGCGTTAATTCGTTGATGTAACTGAACTTTAGGTTCACCCAAGGGGAAAACAATATTTTGGATTGCATTTGAGGTTTAATACTTTGACGTAATACAAGATATTATCAAATCTCTCAGGTTCCGCGACAGAGAGGGCTTGCAAGGTCTGAAAACAATTCAGGACCTTAATAACAGGCTTGAAACCGGGAACCTTAAGTGTATGAGAGAGAATAACGCAACCGAACCTTCGAATCCTCAAAAAACATCACAGTCTCAGACTTCATTAGAAAAAACAGCCCTTTACGATTTTCATCAGGAATTTGGCGGAAAACTGGTTCCCTTTGCGGGTTACCAAATGCCGTTGCATTATTCTCTGGGGATTATGAAAGAACACCTGCACGTTCGTGAGAAGTGCGGTTTATTTGATGTCTCTCACATGGGGCAAGCAGCTCTTGTTGGTCCTGATTATGAAACCGTTGCCAAAGCATTAGAAGCTCTCATCCCAGGTGCGATTACGACCCTAAACCCTGGAGAGATGCGCTACACTTTGTTGATGAATCAGGAGGGTGGTATTATTGATGATTTGATTGTCACCAGACCTTATGAAACTGAAGACAACAATGGCGTTCTGACGTTTGTTGCAAATGCCTCAAGAAAACACGTTGATTATCCATATATTATTGAAAATCTCCCTTCTGATGTCACTTTACAATTAATTGAAGATAAAGCCCTTTTAGCTTTGCAAGGTCCTAAGGCAGCAGATGTTTTGGCAAAGCTTGTTTCTAAGCCAGAAACCTTGGGTGATTTATCATTTATGACTGCAAAACCAATCGATGTTGCTGGTATTCCATGTCATGTCAGTCGTTCGGGGTATACTGGAGAAGATGGATTTGAGATATCCGTGCCAAACGATCATGGCGAAAAGTTAGCCCGCAAATTAGGTGATGATCCTAATGTGGAGCTGATTGGCCTTGGTGCACGCGATTCGCTTAGGCTCGAAGCTGGCTTGTGTCTTTACGGTCATGATATTGATGAAAACACCTCTCCGGTTGAAGCAAATTTGAAATGGGCTATTGCCAAAAAGCGTAGAGAGGGCGGTGGCTTTGCGGGATATGCCAAAGTTTTGCAAGATTTAACTGAGGGGCCGCAAAAATTACGCGTTGGTTTGAAATTAAAGGGGCGTGCTCCGGCAAGACAAGGTGCAGAAATTTGCGATGAGCATCAAACACAAATCGGCGTGGTAACGAGCGGTGGGTATGCGCCTACATTACAGGGGCCTATTGCCATGGGGTATGTTTCATCGGCCCATGCCAAGATTGGACAGATCGTCAACATTATAGTCCGTGGCAAAGCGTTAGATGCTGAGATTGTAAAAATGCCATTCGTGCCGCAACGTTATGTCCGTAAAATTTAGCAAAACATCATCAAGAATAACTGAATGTAAATTAGAGGTTTTAGAAATATGGCTCAAAAACTTTATACTAAAGATCATGAATATCTTATCATTGAAGGTGATACAGCAAGCGTTGGTATTTCAGACTACGCACAACAACAGCTTGGAGACGTTGTATATGTCGAGTTACCTGAGGTCGGCAAAACCTTCGCCCAAAATGATGAAGCTGCGACTGTTGAATCTGTAAAAGCTGCAAGTGAGGTCTATGCCCCCGTTGCCTGTGAAATTTTGGAAAGCAATGCAGCTTTAGGCGATACTCCTAATTTGATTAACGAAGATCCAGAAGGGCAAGGATGGTTTTTCAAAATTAAGATTGCAAATAAGAGTGAGCTTGAGGCTTTAATGTCCGAGCAAGAGTACGGCAAATTTGTGGAGGGTGCAGCTTAATGCGATATTTACCACTCACAGATCAAGACCGCAAACATATGCTTTCCAAAATTGGTGTGGACGGCATTGATGCACTGTTTTCGGACATTCCAGAACAGTTGCAGCTTTCCAATATTGATACATTGCCAAATCATGCCAGTGAGATGGCGGTTGAGCGGCATTTAAGCGCGCTTGCAAATAAAAATACGGCTGCTTCTTCTGTTCCCTTTTTTGTTGGGGCAGGGGCTTATAAGCATCATGTGCCGGCAACTGTTGATCACATTATACAGCGTTCTGAATTTTTAACGTCTTATACCCCATATCAAGCAGAGATGTCGCAAGGTACATTACAAGCTTTGTTTGAGTTTCAAACACAAGTGTCTCTGCTTACTGGAATGGAAGTGGCTAACGCGTCAATGTATGATGGTTCAACAGGGTGCGCTGAAGCTGTTTTAATGGCACACCGTGTCACCAAGCGTAAAAAAGCAATTTTATCAGGAGGGCTGCACCCCCATTATCGTGATGTGACACAGACCATGTCTGATTTTGCCGACTATGAGGTTTATGCCCATACTCCCGATCCTGAAAATGTGGAATCTTTAGCAGATTTCATAGATGATGAAACCTCTTGCGTCGTTGTGCAATATCCAAATTTTTACGGACATATCAATGATTTTTCGGGCCTTGCAGAAAAAGTTCATGCCAGCGGGGCTTTACTGATTGTTGTGGTTACAGAAATTGTATCATTAGGTGCAGTGAAATCTCCTGGCGATATGGGGGCTGATATTGTCGTTGGGGAAGGGCAATCAATAGGTAATAGCTTAAATTTTGGCGGCCCTTATGTTGGCTTGTTCGCGACACGGCAAAAATTTGTGCGTCAGATGCCAGGCCGGGTTTGCGGTGAAACTGTCGATTCAGATGGCAAAAGAGGCTTTGTGTTAACACTCTCAACGCGGGAGCAACACATCAAGCGGGAAAAAGCCACAAGTAATATTTGCACAAATTCAGGGTTATGTTGTTTGGCCTTTACCGTTCACTTGAGTTTGCTTGGTGAACTTGGCTTTTCTAAACTCGCTCAAGTTAATCATGCCAATGCTGTGTGTCTTGCCGAGCAAATTGAACAATTGCCTAATGTGGAAATCTTAACATCAAGCTTTTTCAATGAATTTACAGTTCGTCTTCCTGTGAAAGCTTCAGAAGTTGTTGAGACTTTAGCTGAAAAAAATATTCTTGCTGGCGTTCCGGTCTCAAGGTTAGAGCCTGCGTCCCCCGAACTTGAGAATTTACTACTTGTCGCCTCAACAGAAATGAACACAGATAAAGATCGAGAAACATTCATAACAGCTTTGAAGGAGGTGTTGCCATCATGAGTGCACAACATTCTCAAGGAACGCGCCCGACCAAACTTGAAACCAAGTTTCTTGGCGAGACGGCAAGTATTAAAACAACATTTACAGGCAACAAAGCACTCAATATTGAAGAGCCGCTACTTTTTGAGGTTGGATCTTATGATAAGTCTGGTGTGGATTTGCCTGAACCTGAAAATGTGAGAAGTCGTCTTGGCGGCTTAGAGCGAAAAACTCCAATTGGGCTGCCTGGGCTAAGTGAGCCTGAAACAATGCGCCATTATGTACGATTGAGTCAGAAAAATTACGCTATTGATTTGGGAACATACCCACTTGGTTCTTGTACCATGAAGCATAATCCTCGGCTGAACGAGAAGATGGCTCGCCTCCCAGGTTTTGCAGATATTCACCCCTTGCAACCAATATCAAGCGTGCCTGGTGCAATCGAATTGATGGATTATTTAAGTTACTGGTTGCTTGAACTCACCGGTGCGTATGGGGTTGCGTTATCGCCTCGCGCTGGGGCTCATGGTGAGTTGTGTGGTATGATGGCTATTAAAGCTGCGCATACACATGCGAAGAATACACATAAGACGACTATTCTTGTCCCAGATTCAGCACATGGCACAAATCCGGCAACGGCGGCTCTTTTGGGATATAAAGTTAAGGCTGTTCCTGCCCGTGAGGATGGCACCGTGAGTGTAGAAGCCATACAAGAGTTGGCCACAGATGAAGTGGCTGGTTTGATGCTCACCAATCCCAATACGTGTGGTTTGTTTGAGCGTGACATCATAAAAATTGCAGATGCAATTCATAATGTTGGCGGCTATTTCTATTGTGATGGAGCCAACTTTAACGCCATTGTTGGAAAAGTCAGGCCAATAGATCTTGGCGTAGATGCTATGCATATCAACTTACACAAGACTTTTTCAACTCCGCATGGCGGTGGTGGACCTGGTTCTGGTCCTGTGGTGTTCTCTGAAGCTTTGGCCCCCTTCGCACCTTTGCCATTTTTGATACGCGATATGGATGGCTTAAGTTTGCGAGAGACATGTGGTGAGAATACTTCAGAGCAGCACCCCTTTGGCCGTTTGGCTGCGTTTCATGGTCAGATGGGCATGTTTGTGCGGGCTTTATCTTATATGCTGAGCCATGGCGCTGATGGGTTGAAACAAGCTTCTGAAGATGCTGTTTTGAATGCAAACTATATTCGTGCCGGGTTGCGTGATGTGATGAGTCAGCCCTATGGAGATCAAAATTGTATGCATGAGGTGCTGTTTGATCAGTGCTTCCTAAAAGACACAGATGTATCTACATTGGACTTTGCCAAAGCAATGATTGATGAAGGATACCACCCTATGACGATGTATTTTCCATTGGTTGTGCCTGGAGCAATGCTTATTGAGCCGACAGAATCTGAGTCACTTTCCAGTTTGGATATGTTTATAGCAACGTTGCGCGATCTGGTTCAATCCGCACACAATGGAGAGATAGAAAGATTCAAACAAGCCCCTGAATTGACCCCGGTTAAGCGTCTTGACGAAACAAAAGCGGCGCGCTCACCAGTACTCAGGTGGCAGGATGGTTCATAAATTGCGCAGATGATATATAAAGCTTATTGTAAAGTTTTATAAATTGTGAACTCACCCTGAGAGACGCGCTTTTTGAGATCTTCGAGGATATTGGATGCTTTGTCTTCGCCATGGCTCGTGACAAGTTCACATAATGCGGCATAAAGAGCTGCGTGTGCTAGCTTGTCTGGCGTAATGCCCTCATATACAGCTTCTTCCCAAGCTTCCAACACATAGCGAAGAGCAGAATGCTGATGGTTATCGCGTTGAATAGATTTTTGTGATGTTACAATGCGTGCAATGTGTTTGTTATTATTGTCATCTGACATAATTATATCTGTCGCTATTTAAAAACGTTTACACTGAAAAGTGGTGGAGTATTATGATCCCAAGAGCATTACCTCTTTTGGTTTGCTCTATATCATTCTTTTTTACAATCTATAGCAGAACGTTTTCGGCTTGCATGATATAAACAAATTAACGGTAAATATTACTCATAATGCCTGTGGCAGTTGTAGACTTTTTGATAAGGAGGGCTTATTTACTGTCCAAATTTGGAAATAGAGCTTGCTAACGTTGCGCCTTGTTGCATAAAGCGTTTAAGAGCAGCTCTTGCCGGTGGGGTGCATTTGCGATAGGTACGCCTATAACCGCGGTACCCTTTGTTGAAGTTATTCACCAGTTTTATTTTACGTATCGCAGTTGTGCCCTCGGCATCAACCAATGCTTCCATTTGTTTGCGCCAAAGCTGTTTTTCGTTTGCACCGCATAATTCGCGTAAATAGTGAATTGCCCCCAAAAATTCCGCAAGTCGGAACAAGTTTGCGTCATAAGGCCGCTCGTTCTTTTGAGCGTGAGCAGGAGCTGCACTAAAATGTATAACGTGTTTATGTGTAGGTACACTGTACATGAAAAATGCAAAGCAAAAAAAGAACAAGACGCCTATTTTGATATGAATGCGCATAAAACTTCAATTATTTCAAATGATGATCAATGATTGTTTTCGCTTGAACGATAATACGTGCTGTGCCATCCGTCAAATTTAGGGTGCTCGCTCCATCGATGTCTAACCAGATCACTTCGGTTGCATCACTTTGAGCAAAAGCCTCTCCTGCTTGCCAAAGACCACAAAAAACAGATAAGTGATACGTTTTTGTAACACGGTTTTGTGAGTCAGGTTGTGTGATTTCAAGCTTTAAAATTTAGGATTTTTGGGACTAATTTTTTTTGAGCTTGACAACGCTATTGAGACCATCGCCTAAATGACATATACTTAACGATGAGGTGATCTCATGCGACACACGGCACCCACTTTCACAATTGGCGTTGAAGAAGAATATCTTATAGTTGATAAGATTACACGGGATTTAGTGCAATCCCCTCCCAAAGAACTGATGCAAAAGTGTGAAGAGGCTCTTAAAAAGCAAGTAAGCCCAGAGTTCTTAAAATCGCAAATTGAAGTGGGGACTTGTGTTTGTCATTCTATCGCTGATGTTCGTCAGCAACTTAAGCACTTAAGATCTACGATTTCGGAAATTGTTGGTCATTATAATCTTGCACCGATTGCGTCTTCAACACACCCTTTTGCGCTTTGGGCTCAGCAAGCCCATACTGATAAAGAACGCTACAATGAACTTGCTCATGATCTACAGCATGTGGTGCGTCGCATGCTAATTTGTGGAATGCATGTTCATATCGGGATTGAGGATGATGACTTGCGCATTGATATCATGAATCAAGCTTGCTACTTTCTTCCTCACCTGTTGGCTTTGTCAACCTCATCCCCATTTTGGCAAGGTGAAAAAACCGGACTAAAATCCTATCGTCTTTCTGTGTTTGACGAACTCCCCCGCACGGGAATGCCAACCCAATTTCAAAGCTATAGCGAATATGAACGCACGATCAAAGTGCTACAGAATGCAGGCTTAATAGAAGATGCGTCTAAGCTTTGGTGGGACTTGCGCCCATCTGTCCGCTTCCCGACTCTTGAGATGCGCATCACAGATACCTGTCCACTAATAGAGGATGCTATTTGCATTGCAGCTTTATTTTTATGCATTTGCCGCTTTCTTTATAGACTTAAAAGTCAAAATAAGCGCTGGCGCACCTATGCCTTGTTTTTAATTAATGAAAATCGCTGGCGCGCGCAACGTCACGGCCTTGAAGAAGGTTTGGTTGATTTTGGAAAAGGAAAAATTGTTCCATGCTCTGAACTTTTACAAGAACTTATTAGTCTTCTTGAAGAAGACATCTCTTATTTTAACTGTGAAAAAGAGGTGCACCACGCGCTCACCATTGTCAAACGCGGCACCAGTGCAGAGCGACAAATTAAACTTTATGATGCTTTAATTGCGGAAGGTAAACCTAAACAAGAGGCACTTTCCTCTCTCGTCGACAAGTTGATCGAAGAAACAGTGAAATATACACCAGGTCAGTAACATAATCTCCACCTTCATTCCAACGAACAATAGAATTTTGTATTAGCTATGCTCAATTGTTTGCGTTTGATAATAATATCTCTCAAGCTTCTGCGTTAATGTCCTTATGTGAGCAACAAGCACCAAGATTCGCAAACTTTCTGATATATTCATCCCAATCCTTGGCCAGTCGATAGCAGCCGCCAAGCAAGCCCGGATATCTCAGATTAAAGTGAGCATCTGTATTTATAATCTGTAAAATATTGTTATCTGGCACAGCCCCTTAATTTTTTTTAAAATGTAATATTGTCAGTCCATCCGAGCTCTTCTTATTCATTTTAACTTTTAGAATATCAGCCACTGACTGTAGCGTATCAATTTCATGAGGTTCAAAACCTGGATCCAATCCTTCATCAGATATATAAACTGTCAATCCATACTGGATTACGAGTTCTTCGATAACCTTACTAAAACGATGAACATAAAATCGGTTAGACATGATTTTTTACCTTGATTAAAAATTTTAATTTGCGGTGTTCAACTTATGAACTGGAATATATTTGGGTCTTTTATATCTTGCAATAACAGTATAATACTTTATCTAAGTAACTAACAGGTCACTTTCAAAATTTAAATTCATTTTGGAAAAAGATTTATCGGCATGTTTAAAATAGATATGTATCCTAATATATCAGAGTGTATAGATAGATTTAAACATAACTGATATATTTTAAATGGGTCAGAAATATTTGGGAGATATAGGATGAATTTATCTAGAATTGTATACTATAGTGAGCGTAATCAATCGGCTTCTCTTGATTTACGTAGTTTAATAGAAACATGTCATAAAAATAATTCTGCACGGTCAATTAGTGGTTTGTTACATTTTAATGGGACATACTTTTTACAAGTCCTTGAAGGAGCACGTGGTGATATTAGCGATATTTATCACAGAATTGCAGGCGATAATCGTCATACCAATCTTATTTTAATCTCTGTTGCAGATGCTAGAGAACGTATTTTCCCAACATGGTCAATGGGATTACACGAGGGTGTTGATGAAAAAAGTAGAGATGTTTTCCTGCGTTACTTTTCAAAAGAGCGCATTGATCCTGAAACTGTAAATGTTGATAGCCTTCTTGATGTCTTGCAAGATTTATCTTCTGAGATGCATTAACGGTTGAATGTAAAATATATACCTTTAGACTAAAAATATGTTTTACATTCACAATACATCACTAGCTATAGAAACCTTGAAGTTGGTCTAAACGCTCTAGGGCTTTTTTTTGTATATGAGTATGATTTGCATCTAGATCATTACGGTGGATTTGCTCTCGCCAATATTCAAATAGCGGTGCGCATGAAAATTTTTTCAAAAAATTATGCATGTTTTGCAACAGAGAAAGGTCAGTAGTTGCTAACCATGACATATGGTCTTGAACAGCTCGCGCAGATGGCTTATGATCTTTCTTATCTTCTGGAATTCTGACTTCCTGTTCTCCCCACAATGCAGTATAAATGTAAGGCGCTTTCAGATTATGTAATATCCCGCTTTGATCATGGATAATCAGAGAAGGCATCTGCTTTCTTTCAAATTCATTTAAAGCGGTGGCTAAATACTCTCTATTCATTTTTAAAACCAAGCATAAGGGATGCTCATATTGCGTTAGCATAGCCAAGTTTTGCAAAAGTGTCTGATTTTTAACATTAAAATATTGCTCAAGCGTATCAGATAAAAAAATCTGATGCTCTTTTGCCTGTGAATATATCGCTGTTTCAATATCTAATTCTAAGCTTCGTGAAGTTTTTAATACGATATAAGAATTGGGTATTATATTGAATGACGTGTTGAGCTGAGAAATTAAAGTTGAAGTCGCAAATATATGTGCCGGATGCGAGACAGTGTGTAAAACCCAAGACATAAATTCTTCAATTTCACCACCAACAACGAGCCCAACTTTTGCTGTTTTATATTGAGACAACCAATAAGATGCTGCTTCATCTGGCTTGTATATATTTCCAATATGCAATTTAAGCACCCTTGCATTTATTTTGACTATCGAGTATTTATCAGATATTCTAACAAAAATCTAGCAAGTCATAAAAATTTGATTTTTGAACGTCTTAATTCATATCATAAGTCTCAAAATTAATTTTCATAGGAAATATATGCATTATTGAACTTGTGGAAAGTAATATTGGTATAATAA